>SUYV01000009.1:0-42554 GCA_015060255.1 Bacteroidales bacterium
GTGTACGCCATGCTGCCGGAAGGTCTGAGCCTTGAGGTGGAAGGATGGTTCAAGACCATGGACCATCTGAGGGAATACGGCGGCCATGCCATGCTGTATCCTCCTCTGGATCAATGGGAAAGGAACTATCCGGAAGGAAAGGGCATGGCTTATGGAGCCGACGTGGCGCTGAACTATGACACTGAAAAGACTGACATTTCCGTCGCATATACCCTTTCATGGACAAAGAGGAAATTCGACACATTGCACCCTGAATGGTTCCTGAACTGGAATGACAACCGCCATAAGGTGACCATCACCGTCACCCACAGATTCAGCGACAGGTTCGACATCTATGGCTCATGGAACTTCAAGAACGGAAACAGGCTGAGCGTGAGCCCATACGACGTCGGAGTCCACCTGAACATGTCCCAGGCTCCATACAAAGGTTGGACATCAGTGAGCGGTTCTTTTTATAATGTCCAGCTGCCACCATACCACCGTCTCGATCTGGGAATGAACTTCCGCAAGACCACCAAGAGAGGCAATGAGAGCATCTGGAACGTAAGTTTCTATAACGTATACTGCAGGATGAACCCGTTATATGCCGAAATAAGGAAAGACGACAACGGAAATGAATACGGCGTGGGCATAGGCATCATCCCGATCATACCGTCATTCAGCTATACACTTAAATTCTGACAAATATGCAAAGATTCATATATATATTCTTCACCCTGATGCTCATGGCATCCTGCGAGACTCCTTTCAGCCTTGATCCGGGCAATGTCGAGCCAAAGATATATGCCTTCTGCGTTCCTGGCGCGGAAGACACCACATCCATAATTATAGAGATAGCCAGACCTGTCGGAAGCTCAAAGGAATATGACAGATCCAAGTCCGTCGTGGATTTCCGCATAAACGGGGAAATACAGGAAGTGTTTTTCAACAAGGGATATGAACACAAGAACTTGCCGAAGGACTGCTTTTATGTCACCAGGAAGATGTTTCCTGGAGACAAGGTGTCCCTTGAAGTGTCTTTGGAGGGAGTCAGGAGTGTGTCTTCTTCGACAATCGTCCCGGACTATCCCCAGGAGACCGACTTCGTCATCAAAATGAAGGAAGGTAGGAGGAGTGACTTCATTGTCAGTTATGCCGATGACTCCGATGACACCTACTACGCCGCTGTATTCTATCAGAAAAGACGCGAATACAACGAATCTCATGATTATGAATACATCTTCTATGACGTAAAATTCAGCGGATATGAATTCGACCCGTTCATGTCCAGTCCGGAGCTGGTGATGAACGCAATGAACAATGGCAACGGCCTGTATTTCTGGAAAAATTCAGACGCCAGGGAGAAGGACGGAAAGAAGGTTGTCACTTTCAGTGAATATATAACGGAAGACGTCAAATACGGAGAACACTCAGGAGCAGACTATTCGTACGAGGCAAGAATATACCGTATGACCGAAGAACTCTATAATTACTATTACAGCGAGAATGTTGCAGGCGAAAATTACTTCAACGACTTCGGAATGTCGAGGAACAATCCTGTATACACCAACATAGCCGGCGGCTTCGGCATCCTCGGCGGAATGGCCTCCCGCAGCCACGTGTTCGACACTACGTCTCAGGAAGATGACAGATATCTTCCTGAAGTGCAGTGATCATCTGGAAGCTGGCGACAACTTTACTTTCAATATTGCCTGACGGTCTGCAGGCACCGTCATGGTGAAACCTACGCGGCGGGTGCCAGGATTCGGAGCATCGTAATCATGGCGCGGATCGTTTGACCAGATGTGCATCTGAAGGTCTTTCAGACCATTATCATGCACATTCAGGAACATCCTGCGGCCGTCCTGTTCAAGCAGGATCTGATTGCCGGATATGATTTCAGCATCGGCTGAAGTCGTCATGATCCATTGCACTTCAACATCTTCTGACGATGCGGTGATCCGGTCCTCGACATGCAGATGATTCTTCCTATCCAGCCATACTGACCTCTCGGCTGCGGTGACCGCAGGGCCGAAGGCGCTCGACATGTCGAGCCTCGCGCCCTTGCGCGCCCGCATGTACCATGTCTCCACCACCGGCACGAAACTCTTCACCAGATGATGCTCTCCATTGATTGTCAGTGTGGAATGCGAAACATTGTCCAGACGGAAGACTTCCCATCTCTGTCCGCCCTGATGACCGTCCCAGAGCTTCACTCCGACGCTCTCGAGAGAATGATAGTCCTGCATCCCGAGTTCTATAGACCAGCGCACGCCGTCATATTCATACACAAATGAACCTGCATCCAGATGCGAATGCGATGTCAGAGGAGAGCCTCCCTTTACGCCCAGATAGGCGTCCTCGTGGCTGTTCCATCCTTCTCTATAGACATAGACAGGGGTCTTTCCGTCAAAGAAACGGGAGTTCTCCTTTGGCGGAACTATGGAGTCCATGTCCACCTTGGAGCAGAATATCAGAAGCGACGGCAACAGACGGTATTCAGAGAAAAGACGGTTGACATTGCCCATGAAGTCGTCAGGAAGCCTGTCTATGTTCTGCTTTTCAAGCCATACCCTCGACATGTCTCCGTTCTTCGATGCGAACCAGAACATCATCGGGTTGCATGGAGCATATGGTACGGCGTCGGAGAAATTATACGAAATACCGCTTGGAGCGGTCATGAACTGCACGAAAGCAGACGACTCGAGGAAGCCCGGATATGAACACAGTCCCATGTCCGTTCCCAGGGCAGACTCCAGCGCCGCAATCATCATCACCTGGAACGAAGTGCCGTACCCCCAATAGTGGAATCCCTCGGGATATCCGCCGTCCGGAGCATAGCTTCTCAGCGCAAACGGTACAGATTTTACATACACATCGATCAGCTCTGCAGACAGCTCCGGCCTGTCCTCATATGTCGCCAAGGCTCCATATAAAAGGCCTCCGCAGCACACCTGATTCCAGTTGTTGTCCAGATTATAGAATCCGGCATAGTCCTCATTATCCGCAGGGATAAAGCCCTTCTCATAGATGGCCTGCGACACCGTGCGACGTTCCGCCTCGGTCATATGGTCATACAGCCAGTCATAGCCGATGGCCACTGCCATGACCATCTCGCCGACATCCAGGAAATGCGACGGGTTCCAGTCCGAGAATGCGCTGACTGCAAGCATTTCGTCTATGGCACGGTCGGCATAGGCATCATTGCCGGTCATCCTGTATGAATACGAAAGCCAGAAGATGCGCCTCAACGCCTCTCTGGACGTATGCAGCAACCTTCTGCCCTTGACCACGCGCTCCACCGGCGGAAGGTCAAGGACCTTGTCGCTCTCTGCGACGATAGCCCTGTGGACACGCATCATGGACGCATCTCTGCCGATCATTTCGGCAATCTGCGCCTCTTCGCCGGCCTTCAGGAGAAGGCGAGGATGGTCTGCAATATCAAATTTCTCCTGTGCGGAGAGCACAGGAGAAACAAGACATAGTATGTAGATTAACAGTTTTTTCAAGAGGTTTAGTGTAATGCGACCGTAAGCATCGCCATCACGATTGACACCATGCTCATGAGCTTGATGAGGATGTTGAGTGACGGTCCTGATGTATCCTTGAACGGATCACCTACTGTATCGCCGGTCACTGTCGCCTTGTGAGCCTCAGAGTTCTTTCCGCCGAGGTGTCCTTCCTCAACATACTTCTTGGCATTGTCCCATGCTCCGCCGGAGTTGGACATGAACACTGCGAGGACGAAACCTGAGCCGAGACCTCCGATGAGAAGACCCATCACACCTGCAGGACCGAGGATCAGACCTACGAGCACAGGAACGATGATCGCTATGAGTGAAGGAAGAAGCATCTCACGCTGAGCGCCCTTTGTCGAGATCTCCACGCAACGTGCATAGTCCGGAGTAGCCTCCTTGGTGAGGATGCCCTTGATCTCACGGAACTGACGACGTACCTCAGTCACCATGCTCTGAGCCGCACGGCCCACTGCGTTCATTGTAAGACCGCAGAAGAGGAATGACATCATCGCACCGATGAATACGCCTACGAGAACCACAGGGTTCATGAGGTCTACATGGTAGTATGCCATGATGTCCGGAATAGATGCCTGAGCTGCGTCGATTGTATTGCCGGCAACGTCAACGATCTGCTTTCCGAGGTGTGTGAGACCGATCTTGATCTCTTCAATATATGAAGCGAGGAGAGCAAGTCCTGTGAGGGCTGCAGAACCGATTGCAAAGCCCTTTCCTGTCGCTGCTGTTGTGTTTCCGAGCGCGTCGAGAACGTCAGTACGCTTGCGGACCTCAGGGTCGAGCTCGCTCATCTGGGCGTTACCGCCGGCGTTGTCGGCGATAGGGCCGTAAGCGTCAGTGGCGAGGGTGATGCCGAGGGTCGAGAGCATTCCGACAGCTGCGATGCCGATACCGTAAAGACCGGTAGAGAGGCTGTCAGCCGAGAAAGAAAGGTCGAATCCGTTTGCGCAGAGGTAAGCAAGAAGAATAGCCACTGCGATGGTCACTACAGGGATTGCTGTCGAGAGCATACCGAGACCCACACCTGAAATGATCACTGTTGCAGGACCTGTCTCAGCAGACTCGGCGAGCTTCTGGGTAGGACGATATGAGTGGGATGTATAATACTCTGTAGCCTGGCCTATGATGACACCTGCCAAGAGACCCACAACCACTGAAAGAGAGAAGCCCCACCAGTTCTCCATTCCGAGGAGATACATGATGCCGAATGTTGCGGCGGCAATGAGGATCGAGCTGAGGTTGGTTCCGCGGCCGAGGGACTTCAGGAGCTGGTCCATGCCCGCGCCTTCCTTGGTGCGTACTACATATATACCGATGATTGAGAGGGCGACACCGATGGCTGCGATGATCATAGGGGCGAGGATCGCCTTCATCTGCATCTCTGTGCTGACTGCCGAATATGCAGCAGCACCGAGGGCCATTGTTGCGAGGATGGAGCCGCAATATGACTCATAGAGGTCAGCGCCCATTCCGGCAACGTCACCTACGTTGTCACCTACGTTGTCTGCGATGGTTGCTGGGTTGCGAGGGTCATCCTCAGGGATACCTGCCTCAACCTTGCCGACCAGGTCGGCTCCCACGTCAGCCGCCTTTGTATAGATACCACCGCCCACGCGTGCGAAAAGGGCCTGGGTAGAGGCTCCCATTCCGAAGGTAAGCATTGTTGTGGTGATGAACACGAGCTTCTGTGTGCCTTCAATGTCGACGAACTGGTTGAGGATCACCCACCAGATTGCTATATCGAGCAGACCTAGTCCTACAACTGTCAGACCCATGACGGCACCGCTTCGGAAAGCGACCTTAAGGCCAGAGTTGAGTGATCTCTGTGCTGCGTTGGCTGTCCTTGCAGATGCATAGGTCGCTGTCTTCATTCCGACAAAGCCTGCGAGACCTGAGAAGAAACCTCCGGTGAGGAATGCGAACGGAACCCAGCTGTTCTGTACTCCGAAGTATGCGAGGACCGCAAAGAGGAGCGCCAGGATGATGAATACGATGATTACAACCTTGTACTGCTGCTTGAGGTATGCCATCGCACCTTCTCTTACGAATCTTGCGATCTCCTTCATTGTGGCAGTACCTTCACTCTCCTTCATCATCTGACGGAAGAAGATGTAGGCGAACACCAGTGCAATGACTGCTGCTGCCGGTACCAGATAGAATAGGTTATTCATATTAGTTATTAATTAGTGTTGGCATCTTAAAGGGCATTTCAGCCCTATCGGGACAACAAAATTATTTATTATTTGCAAAAAAGCAAGAGCCTAAACGACTAATTTTTAAGCAAATCTGCAACTTTATAAAAGATTGTTAATTTCATCAGAACTATCGATTGACTTTTTTATTATATTTGCAAAAGTCCGCAGAATGGTTCAGCCACCAAACTGCGGATTTTTCGTAATACAAAAAATCCGGATTCCGCAAGGTCTCCGGATTTATTGTGTGCAGCACAGGGCTGCATCGAGATTGTCTGATTACTCAGCTGCTGGAGTCTCAACCTCTGCTGCTGGAGCCTCAACGGCCTTCTTTGAGCTACGACGGGTAGTCTTCTTAGCTGCCTTCTTAGGAGCTGAAGCGAGAGCTGCCTCGTTGAAGTCAACGAGCTCGATGAGAGCCATGTCAGCACCGTCACCCTGACGGAAACCAGTCTTCAACACGCGGGTGTATCCGCCTGGACGGTCAGCGATCTTAGGAGCCACTGTGCGGAAGAGCTCAGTTACGGCCTCCTTGTTCTTGAGGTAGCTGAAAACGACACGACGTGAGTGAGTCGAATCATCTTTTGACTTGGTGATGAGTGGTTCAACGTACATCTTGAGAGCCTTTGCCTTAGCTACGGTAGTCTCGATTCTCTTGTTGAGGATGAGTGAAGTAGCCATGTTGGCAAGCATCGCTTTGCGGTGACCGCTCTTACGACCAAGGTGGTTGATTGCTTTATTGTGCCTCATATTGCTTAAACGTTCTTTTTCTTAGGTTCAATATTATACTTGGTGACATCCATTCCGAATGAAAGCTTCATCTTCTCCACAAGGAGATCGATCTCGTTGAGCGACTTCCTACCGAAGTTCCTGAACTTCATGAGCTCTGAACGTGAGTAAGAAACGAGGTCAGCGAATGTATCGATATCCGCAGCCTTCAGACAGTTGTATGCTCTCACTGAGAGACCCATGTCTGAAAGTTTGGTGAGAAGGAGATGCCTCATGTGGAGTGACTCCTCGTCAAGCTCCTTAGACTCTGACTCGATTGAGCTCTCAAGAGAAAGCTTCTTGTCGTCAGTGAACAGCTTGAAGTGGTAGATGAGGATGTTTGCAGCCTCCTGAAGAGCTACGTTAGGAGTGATCGAACCATCGGTAACGATCTCCAGGTTGAGCTTCTCATAGTCGGTCTTCTGCTCTACACGCCAGTTCTCTACGGTCCAGTTGACATTCTTGATCGGAGTGTAGATTGCGTCTACCGGAATAGTTCCGATAGGAGCATCCATATCCCTGTTCTCGTCAGCTGGCACGAAACCACGGCCTTTGCCGACTGTGAGGGTCATCTCGATCTTGACTGATGGCTCGAGAGAGCAGATGTGCAGTTCAGGGTTAAGCACCTTGAAAGAAGACAATCCCTTTGAGATATCCTCTGCGGTAAACTCCTGCTTGCCGCTGATCACGATATTTGCCACCTCTGAGTCTACAGTCTCCACCATTCTCTTGAAACGTACCTGCTTGAGGTTGAGGATGATGTCCTGCATACCCTCGATCACGCCAGGGATCGGAGCGAACTCCTGATCAACGCCTGAAACCTTGATCGATGTGATAGCAAAACCTTCCAGAGAAGACAATAAGATACGACGGAGTGCATTACCGATAGTCTGTCCGTATCCAGGCTCCAGAGGTCTGAATTCAAAACGTCCTACGGTGTCTGTTCCTTCGAGCATTATCACCTTGTCCGGTTTCTGAAATGCTAAGATTGCCATAAATGTCTTTATTAAGGTGTTAATTATTACTTAGAGTACAACTCGACGATAAGCTGCTCGTTGATAGTCTCAGGGATCTCAGTTCTTACTGGAGTGTTGAGATACTTTCCAGTGAGAGCCTTAGCGTCGAACTCGATCCAAGAATACTTGGAAGCTGAAGCAACGCTGTTAGTGATCACCTCAAGGCTCTTTGAACGCTCGCGTACCGCTACAACGTCACCTGGCTTTACATGAGCTGAAGGGATGTTGCAAACAACACCGTTGAGGGTGATGTGAGCGTGTGAAACGAGCTGACGTGCAGCTGCTCTTGTAGGAGCGATACCCATACGGTATACGAGGTTGTCGAGACGAGACTCGAGGAGGATGATGAGGTTCTCACCCTTCTGACCCTTCATACGAGAAGCCTTCTCGTAAAGGTTGCGGAACTGTCTCTCGAGAAGACCATAGGTGTACTTAACCTTCTGCTTCTCCTTAAGCTGAGTACCATACTCAGACTTCTTCTTACGCTTGCTTGCGAGACCGTGCTGTCCTGGAGGATAGTTTCTCTTCTCGAAATCCTTGTCTGTTCCGAAGATTGGCTCGCCGAACTTACGCGCGATTTTAGTACTTGGTCCAGTATATCTTGCCATAGTAAATTTCTCCTTAATTAAATGTTACAAAAATTAAACTTTACGACGACCCTTTGGACGGCAGCCATTGTGTGGCATTGGTGTAACGTCGATGATCTCTGTAACCTCGATACCTGCACCGTGGATAGTTCTGATCGCAGACTCACGTCCGGCACCAGGACCCTTTACATATGCCTTAACCTTGCGGAGACCAAGATCGTAAGCAGTCTTTGCTGCATCCTCAGCTGCTACCTGAGCTGCGTACGGAGTGTTCTTCTTTGAACCTCTGAAACCGCTCTTACCTGCTGATGACCAGCTGATTACCTGACCGATTGAATTGGTAAGGGTAACGATAACGTTGTTGAAGGTTGATGAAATATGAGCCTCGCCATAAGCTTCAACCTTGACAACTCTCTTCTTAGTTGATGTAGTTTTCTTTGCCATAATTCATCTTAATTATTTAGTTGCCTTCTTCTTGTTTGCAACAGTCTTCTTCTTACCCTTTCTTGTACGGGCGTTGTTCTTGGTGCTCTGACCGCGTACAGGGAGACCGATACGGTGACGGATTCCTCTGTAGCAACCGATATCCATAAGACGTTTGATGTTCATCTGGATTGCAGAACGGAGCTCACCTTCGATCTTGTACTCCTCAGCGATCATGCTACGGATACCTGCGATCTGCTCGTCGTTCCACTCTCCAACCTTTGTATCGAAATCAATACCGAGCTGAGAAAGGATCTTCCTCGAAGTGCTGCGGCCGATACCGAAGATATAGGTAAGACCTATCTCTCCTCTCTTGTTGTTAGGTAAATCAACACCGGCTATTCTTGCCATAATTATCTTAACTTAATTTGTTATACAACTAAAAATTATCCCTGGCGCATTTTGAATTTAGGATTCTTCTTGCAGATTACGTAGAGACGACCTTTACGCTTTACGATCTTGCAATCTTCGCTGCGCTTCTTGATGGATGCTTTTACTTTCATTTCCTTAAAGTTTTATTTGTATCTGAAAGAAATTCTTCCTTTTGTCAAATCATAAGGTGACATTTCCACCTTTACTCTGTCTCCCGGAAGAATCTTGATATAGTTCATCCTCATCTTACCGGAGATGTGGGCAATGATGACATGCCCGTTTTCAAGTTCAACTTTGAACATTGCATTAGGCAGGGTTTCTACGATAACCCCTTCCTGTTCGATTGCTGATTGTTTTGGCATCAATAATCACTTTAAAATTTAACATTTCCCTCTATAAAGTCGAAGGTGGACAACAACTCGGCCTGGCCTTTTCTGACAACAACCGTAAGTTCGAAATGCGCTGATTTCCTGTGGTCCGCGGTATGTACTGCCCAACCATTTTTAGCTAAATACACACTCCTGACACCAGAATTGATCATCGGTTCGATACAGATTGTCATTCCATCGGCAAGTCTTGCACCCTGACCCTTGCGACCGTAGTTCGGAACGCCTGGACCTTCGTGCATGTTCCTTCCGATTCCGTGTCCTTCAAGTTCACGGACAACAGAGAACCCGAATGACTCTGCATACGTTTGCACCGCGTGTCCTATATCACCAGTCCTATTCCCTGCCACAGCCGCTGCGATACCTCTGTAGAGAGACTCTTTCGTCACATCAAGGAGCTTCTGCGTCTCAGCGTCCACCTCCCCTACAGGGAAGGTGTATGCTGAATCGCCGTTGTATCCTTTATATAACGTTCCGCAGTCTACAGAAACGATGTCTCCCTCCTTGAGGACGTAGTCTGACGGAAATCCGTGTACCACGACATCATTTACAGATATGCAGAGCGAGTAGGGAAAGCCATCATAACCGAGGAAGCTTGGAACAGCTCCGTGGTCACGGATAAAGGTCTCTGCTACCCTATTCAACTCGAGAGTTGTCACACCAGGGGCAACAATCTTACCGACCTCAGCCAATGTCTTCGAGACGAGGATTCCGTTCTCGCGCATCAGCGCTATTTCTTCTTCAGTCTTAGGCCTGACCATCTTCAAAGAACTTTAATCGAGATTACATTCCGGAACGTCCTTTCAGGCGACCGGTCTTCATCAATCCGTCATAGTGACGCATGAGGAGGTGGCTTTCGATCTGCTGAAGAGTATCGAGAACAACACCTACAAGGATCAGGAGGGATGTACCTCCGTAGAAGCTTGCGAACTGGTTGTTTACTCCGAGCATCATTGCGAATGCAGGGAGGATAGCGATAAGCGCAAGGAAGATAGAACCTGGGAGAGTAACTCTGTCCATAACTGAACCAAGGTACTCAGCAGTCTTCTTTCCTGGCTTTACTCCAGGGATGAAACCTCCGTTCTTTCTCATATCATCTGCCATCATTGTAGGGTTTACAGTGACTGCAGTGTAGAAATATGTGAAAGCGACTACGAGGATGAAGAATGTGAAGTTATACCAGAAACCGGTATAATTGCTCATTGCAGCAGCAAAGCCCTGTGTTGCCTCGAATCTTGCAAAGATCATAGGGAGCATCATAAGAGCCTGAGCGAAGATGATAGGCATAACGCCGGCAGCATTGATCTTCAATGGAATGTACTGACGTACTCCACCATACTGCTTGTTTCCGATCACCCTCTTCGCGTACTGTACAGGCACCTTTCTTACAGCCTGTACGATAGCGATAGCTGCGATGAAGACGAAGAAGAGCACTACAAGCTCCACGATGAGGATGAGTGGTCCACCTACTCCAGGAGTGTTGAACTTGGTCATGACCTCTGCAAGGAGTGCATGTGGAAGCCTTGCAATGATACCAATCATGATGATGAGCGAAATACCGTTACCGATACCACGGTCTGTGATGCGCTCACCGAGCCACATAACGAACATTGTACCTCCGAGGAGAGTAACTGTCGATACGAGGTTGAACCAGAAGCTGCTCCAGCCGAGCTGATGAACTGCAACGAAGGCAGCCTCAGGAATCTGGCTGTGAAGAGTAGCCATATAAGCAGGACCCTGGATGCAGATGATCGCGATGGTAAGATACCTCGTGATCTGATTCATCTTACGGCGTCCACTTTCGCCCTCCATCTGCATCTTGCGGAAGTAAGGGACGAAAACACCAAGAAGCTGGACTACGATTGATGCCGAGATGTATGGCATCACTCCCAGCGCAAAGATAGAGGCACTTCCGAATGCACCGCCTGAGAACATGTTCAGGAGACCCATGAGGCCCTCTGAAGATCTCTGAGCGAGCTCTGAGTTTGCGATCAGAGACGAATCTATGCCCGGAAGCACGATAAAGCTTCCAAGGCGATAGATCACGAGCAGTCCGAGGGTATAGAGAATCCTCGTACGGAGCTCCTCAATCTTAAAGATGTTCTTGATTGTCTGGATAAGTTTCTTCATCTTTATTAGATTGTTGTAGCTGTGCCACCCACTGCCTCGATCTTAGCGATCGCTGACTTTGAGAATGCGTTAGCTGATACTTCCAATTTAGCTGTAAGCTCACCGTTTCCGAGAATCTTCACAAGCTGGTTCTTATTGATGAATCCTGCCTCACGAAGTGTGTCTACAGTGATGACTGTGAGATTGTGAGCCTCAGCAAGAGTCTGAAGAGTAGCAACGTTGATACCCTTGTACTCTACGCGAGTCGGATTGGTGAAACCGAACTTAGGAAGTCTTCTCTGGATAGGCATCTGACCTCCCTCGAAGCCGATCTTACGAGAGTAACCGGAACGAGCCTGAGCACCCTTGTGACCACGTGTAGATGTTCCACCGTGACCTGAACCCTCACCACGTCCGATTCTCTTCTCACGGCCCTTTGAGCCTGCAGCAGGTGTAAGATTATGTAATTTCATCTTTCTGTCCTCCAAATTAAATTTCCTCAACAATTACAAGGTGACGAACCTTCTCAACCATACCCTTGGTAACTGGAGTGAGTTCCACCTCTACAGTCTGATGCAATCTGCGGATACCGAGAGACTCAAGATTTGCGATCTGTCTCTGAGTTGCACCGTTCTTGCTCTTTACCTGAGTTATCTTAAGTTTTGCCATTTCTAGTGTCCTCCTTAACCTTTAAATACTCTGCTCATAGGAATACCACGGAGGCCAGCTACAGTGTAGGCATCTCTCATCTCAACAAGTGCGGCAACAGTTGCCTTCACAAGGTTGTGAGGGTTAGATGAACCTTTTGACTTAGCAAGCACGTTGTGAACACCTACTGACTCGAATACAGCACGCATCGCACCACCGGCCTTAACTCCGGTACCAGGTGCAGCCGGCTTCATGAATACTCTAGCGCCACCGAACTTTGCCTCCTGCTCGTGTGGGATTGTCTGATTAAGGATAGGAACCTTCACGAGGTTCTTCTTTGCATCCTCGATACCCTTTGAAATAGCAGTTGTAACCTCGTTAGCTTTTCCAAGACCATAGCCTACAACGCCGTTCTCGTCACCAACTACAACAATTGCTGCAAAGCTGAAGTGACGACCACCCTTAGTAACCTTTGTCACTCTCTGGATGGCTACCAATCTGTCCTTAAGCTCAAGGTCAGATGTCTTTACTCTTTTAACATTTGTATTTGCCATAGTCTCTTAGAAAATTAAGCCACCTTCACGGGCAGCGTCTGCCAAACTTTTAACTCTTCCATGATAGAGGTAACCACCACGGTCAAATGAGATAGTAGTGATACCTGCTGCGAGTGCGCGCTCTGCGATCGCCTTTCCGACGATAGCTGCTGCCTCGATACCAGTCTTGCCCTTGCACTCTGCTGCAAGTGCCTTGTCATTTGAAGCGGCTGCACAAAGTGTCATGCCCTTCAAGTCATCAACAACCTGTACGTAAATCTGCTTGTTGCTTCTGAAAACAACCATTCTTGGTCTTTCAGCAGTACCATTAACGACTTTGCGGATACGGTAGTGAATTCTTTTTCTTCTTTCAATCTTATTCAATGCCATAATCTAGTCCTCCTATTATTTAGCACCTGCTGACTTACCAGCCTTACGACGAAGCTGCTCGCCGACAAACTTGATACCCTTACCCTTATAAGGCTCTGGCTTACGGAGTGAGCGAACCTTAGCTGCAACCTGACCTACAAGCTGCTTGTCTGCACTCTTGAGGCAGAGTACCGGGTTCTGGCCCTTCTTTACAGGCTCAGCCTCAGCCTTTACCTCTGCAGGGAGCAGGATCTGAACCTCGTGAGAGAAACCGAGAGACATGATCAGGAGCTGGCCCTGAACGTCAACACGATAACCTACTCCGACGAGTTCCTGACGGATAGTATAACCTGTTGATACACCTACAACCATGTTGTTGATGAGCGCACGATAGAGACCGTGAAGTGAACGGTGACGTGGCTGGTCTGTAGGACGTGTCAACTTAATCTCTGTACCCTCTATGGTGACAGTAATGTCTACGTCAACCTTCTGGCTGAGCTCACCAAGAGGTCCTTTAACCTTAACAACGTTGCCAGGAAGCACCTCAGCGGTAACTCCGGCAGGAAGGTTTACAGGCAATTTACCAATTCTTGACATTATTCGTTCTGTTTTAGATTAATATACATAACATATAACCTCACCACCTACATTGAGGTCACGTGCCTCCTTGTCAGTGATGACACCCTTTGAAGTCGAAAGGATAGCGATACCGAGTCCGTTGAGGACGCGTGGCATGTTCTCGACGTCAGTGTATCTACGGAGACCTGGCTTAGACACGCGCTCGATCTTCTTGATCGCTGCTGTCTTGGTCTGCGGATGATACTTGAGAGCGATTTTGATTGTGTTGCAAGGGGTGCCTTCAACTACCTTGTAGCTGAGGATGTAACCCTTCTCGCAAAGGATCTTTGTGAGAGCTACCTTCATCTTTGAAGAAGGAACCTCTACAACCTTCTTTCCTGCCAGATAAGCATTACGTACTCTGGTGAGGAAGTCTGCAATTGGATCAGTCATTTTTTTGTTTTGTTTTTAGTTGAAAACCGACGCTCGGAAGCGTCCGATATCCAAATTGTTAATATTAATAATAATTATATGTTACCAGCTTGCCTTCTTTACGCCTGGGATAAGGCCGTTGCTTGCCATCTCACGGAACTGGATACGGCTGATGCCGAACATACGCATATATCCCTTTGGACGTCCAGTGAGAGAACAACGGTTGTGCATACGGCAAGCAGCTGAGTTCTTAGGGAGCTTGTCGAGAGCAGCCCAGTCACCTGCTTCCTTGAGAGCCTGTCTCTTGGCAGCGTACTTAGCAACCAACTTCGCGCGTTTTACCTCGCGTGCTTTCATTGATTCTTTTGCCATTGTATTCTCCTTTTTTAGTTATTCTTCTTGAATGGAAGACCGAATGCCTTGAGAAGTGCGTGTGCCTCCTCGTCGGTCTTTGCTGTTGTCACGAATGTGATCTCCATTCCGAGGATCTTGCTGATCTTGTCGATGTCGATCTCAGGGAAGATGATCTGCTCCTTGATACCGAGAGTGTAGTTACCCTTTCCGTCCATCTTCTCAGAGATACCGTTGAAGTCTCTGATTCGTGGAAGAGAAACACGGATAAGTCTCTCAAGGAACTCATACATCTTTACATCACGAAGAGTAACCTTTGTTCCGATAGGCATTCCCTTACGGAGCTTGAAGTTCGAGATGTCCTTTCTTGAGTGAGTGATCACAGCCTTCTGACCTGAGATGATAGAGAGCTCCTGTGCTGCTGTCTCTACGAGCTTCTTGTCACCTGTAGCGTCGCCTACACCCTCATTGATGGTGATCTTGACGAGCTTAGGGCACTGCATTACTGTAGTGTAGCCGAACTCCTTCATCAACTTGGCAACGATCTCCTCCTTGTATACCTTCTTCAAAGCTGGAACGTAACCTGCTGGTACTGCTGCAACTTCTGCTGTATTATTCTTCTTTGCCATTATTTAATCTCCTCTCCAGATTTTTTAGCATAACGGACATTCTTGCCATCAACCATCTTGCGGCCGATTCTTGTAGGAGCTCCTGTCTTAGGATCTACTACCTGAAGGTTAGAAATGTGAACGCCTGCCTCCTGTTTAACAATACCACCCTGAGGATGCTTTGGGCTTGGTTTTGCGTGCTTGCTTACGATGTTGATACCCTCAACGATTGCACGGTCCTTTGCAGGGATTACCTCAAGCACCTTACCGGTCTTACCCTTGTCGTTACCGGCATTTACATAGACGGTGTCGCCTTTTTTGATATGTAACTTCTTCATAATCTTTGCTTATTAGAGGACCTCCGGTGCCAGTGAAACGATCTTCATATAGTTCTCGCGAAGCTCTCTTGCTACAGGGCCGAAGATACGAGTACCTTTAACCTCACCTGCATTGTTGAGAAGAACGCAAGCATTGTCATCGAAACGGATATATGATCCATCCGGACGACGAATCTCTTTCTTAGTGCGGACAACTACAGCCTTTGAAACTGCGCCCTTCTTGGCGTCACCGCCAGGGATTGCGCTCTTGACTGCAACTACGATCTTGTCGCCCACTCTTGCATAACGGCGGCGGGTACCACCCAGAACACGGATACAAAGAACCTCCTTTGCACCGCTGTTGTCTGCCACCTGTAAACGTGATTCCTGCTGTATCATTGTTACTTAACTTTTTCTACGATTTCTACTAATCTCCAGTTCTTTGTCTTGCTCAAAGGACGAGTCTCCATGATGCGAACTGTATCGCCGATGCTGCACTCGTTCTTCTCATCGTGAGCGACGAACTTTGTGGTCTTCTTTACGAACTTGCCGTACATAGGGTGCTTCTCTTTTCTTTCTACTGCAACCACGATAGACTTATCCATCTTGTTGCTGACCACAACACCTATTCTTTCCTTACGAAGATTTCTTTCCATTTTGGTCAATTTTTAGTTCTGTGACTCTTTCTCTGCAAGGATAGTCATCATACGGGCGATGTCCTTTCTTGCCTTTGCAATCTTAGATGTATCCTCTAATGGAGAGATAGTATGGTTGATCTTCATTGTGTCGAGATTAGCCTTCTCGATCTCGATGCGCTCGCGGATATCCGCAATCGACATTTCGCGTACTTCAGATGCTTTCATTTTCTTTTCCTCCATTAAATTATTCTACATAGTCTCTACGTACCACGAACTTCGTAGTTACCGGAAGCTTCTGAGCGCCAAGGCGAAGTGCCTCTCTAGCAATCTCAAGTGATACGCCCTCAACCTCAATGAGGATACGGCCTGGAGTTACAGGGCATACGAATCCCTCCGGATTACCCTTTCCTTTACCCATACGCACCTCGGCAGGTTTCTTAGTGTAAGGCTTATCAGGGAAGATTCTGATCCAGATTTTTCCCTCACGTTTCATATAACGTGAAACAGCCTGACGTGCAGCCTCGATCTGACGGCCTGTAAGCCAGCAGTTTTCCAAGGTCTTGATACCGAAAGAGCCAAATGCAAGCTGGTTTCCTCTCTGAGAGAGACCTTTCATGCGGCCTTTCTGCTGCCTTCTGAATTTTGTTTTCTTTGGTTGTAACATTGTTCTATTCTTTATAAAAACATTCTACTATCCCTAACTAATTGAGTATCAGCTGGTTGGGCGGAGTGGTCCTCAATTAACGGGTTGCAAAGGTAGTAATTTTTTCTGAAACCGCAATACTATCTGCAAAAAAATTCAAACATTTTCGACCAAACTTTTTGAATGTTAACATACGCATTTTCATAGAGTTACAAACCTTGTTGAAAAATTATTATGCGCATTTTCGACCGACGCCGATTTGCCCTAAAGCTGCTTTGGCACACCCTCGTTTTTCTATCCACAGAAACGCCTGTTACGGTGGATAAATGCAGGGATCTGCAGACTTTGAGAATAGATTCGGATTCGCTATTTTTGCAGTGAAAGGAAACTGCAATGAGAAGATACCTTATATTAATGGTGGCAGCGATGGCTGCCGCAGCAGGATGTCTGGAAATGACAGGGCCGGAGGATGGCATGGAATATAACCAAGTGACGGACCCGGCATATACACCCGCAGACATCTCCCGGTGGCCGGCGGCTGCGTTCGTGTTCGCACAGGACACCTGCAAGTCTGCAGAATTCTATGAGAGCCTCTCGCAGTGCACACACATAGAGGCGGACGAGGGTGACATCGTGTCGGTGGTCGCGATGGAGAGCATGGAGAACATCGGCTACACGGCAGTCCTCCCCGGAGACCGCGCCAGCGAATACATGCTCATGTCCGAGGACAGAAGTCCGGTCGTGCCGAGGACCTGGGGCAGCGTGACAAAGGTCGCGGAAGGACAGACTGCGATAGTGCAGCTGCTCCGCCCGCTGACGTCAGAAATAGTGCTATACACCGAGAATACGCCAGACGACTTCATTCAGGCCACCCTGAAGGTGGAAGGCCTGAGCAACGCCGTCACCCTCTATACAGGCAAGGAAACCGTTACGACACCCGAACGCGGAGGTGAAATCACGTCCGAAGGAGAAGAGACAGCTGCATTTTTCCTTCCGCCTGCAGAAACAGATGGCATATGGACAACGGAATTATGTATAGAGATCGGAGGAGAAACCCTCAGCACGCAAATCGAGATAGAGAAGAAAGACCTCGTCAGAGCGCATATCCGCATCGGACTTGACTTTGCAAAGATCACATCAGAAGGCACAATAGACGTCACGGTCACATCGAAAAGCATAATAAATCCTAAATCGGAGAAGACCTCCCGGAAGACCATACAGACATCCCTATCGGAATTCAGAAGCGGAAACATCCATTACACCGTCGATGTAATGAGGGACGGGAAATGGAAGGTGGAGAAGGTCTATGACGCCCTATGCTCGAATGCCGACAAGCACAGCCAGATATGGAACGACTGGGCCAATAAAAAGGCGCTGCGCGACACAATGTCATATTGCCTGATCGACACTGAATTCCCTGCCAGAATCCGAGTACGCAAGCACACCGGAGCGACATCCTCAGTGGAAGTCCGCCCAAGCACATACGGCATTGAAGCCATCGATTGCGGCAACGGGATCATAGAGTTCATCCTGCCGGAAGAAGCACAGGGAAAAGTCAGCGTCGAGTTCGGCGGCGACCGCCAGCACAACCTTTTCATATATGCGCGCAGACCTGACACACAGAAGCCTGTGGCCGGCACTGCAAACGTAAGGTATTACGGCCCGGGAGAGCACTACCCGGGAACCATATGGTTGCAGGAGGGTCAGACTCTTTATATTGATCAGGGCGCTAAAGTGTATGGAAACGTCAAGACAAACGGCAGCAACATCACCATCGCCGGACACGGCATCCTTTCCGGTGAAAAGATGACACACCATGGAGACAACCTGTACAGCTGGGGCGATTTCCTTGTCGAGTGCAACACATACAGAAGTTATGTCAAGAACCTGACAATCAGGGACATCACCATGATCGACAGCCCGGGCTGGAACCTCATCGTCCCACAGACTGACGGAGTGACGATCGACGGTGTGAACATGATCAGCTGGGAACTCAACGGAGACGGCATAGACATCGTCAGCAGCAGAGACGTAGAGATAAATAATTGTTTCATAAGAAGTTACGATGACTGCATCACGCTAAAGTGCCGCTTTATAGTAAATCCGATAACAGACGTGTCCAATGTCAGGATCAGCAACTGCCTGATATGGGCCGACTTTGCCAGAGGGATAGTCGTCGGCCCTGAAGCCGGCAACCTCAAAAACGCCGGTTACATTCACGACATCACCGTCAAGGACTGCATCTTCCTACAGCACAAGAGAGGCGACAGCGACGATCTGCGTGCCGCATTCGCCATAGGACAGGGCTCCGACGGACAGACCGCCCTCTGGAGCGGCGACAATCCGCCGAGGACGATTTCCGACGTGACTGCAACCGGACTCACATTCGACAACATCGACTCCAAAGGACGCCACACCGCAATATGGCAATACGGAAACAGTCCTGTAACAATGCAGAACATCACGCTCAGCGATTTCAGGATCATAGACAGCAAAGGCAACCGATACCCGGTCATGTACATCAAGACCAACGGAAGCAATATAAGCAACATGAAGGTCAGCAACTTCACAGTGAACGGGACCAAGGTCACAGGTTCATCAGGCGACATCATGATCGACAAGCCGGCCAACGTCGGGATCACCATCCAATAGGCAAGAATTTTGCAGTTGAGCACGGGTTTGCTAACTTTGCAGTCAACAATGAAATCATCCATAAGAATATTGACCGTGATGGCAGTGATGCTGTCTGCACTGCTGGCCTCACCGGCGCGGTGCAGCGCACAGAAGGTACGCCCTGGCGTGCCGAAGGGCAGCAGCGAGGTGTTGCACTACATCGTGGAGGGCAACGACACCATATTCGTCGATGAGATCAAGGCCTCGAAGGTCTATTCGAGACTGCCGAAACAGAAGGGCAAGGACTGGAGAAGATACTACAGGCTGGTTCATAACTTCAGCAAGACTTATCCATATGCATTGGTGGCACGCAAGATCGTAGCCAGGGCGGACAGCACCATCGCAGCCGACAAACTCAAGAGAGTAAAGAGAGACAAATATATAAACGAAGTGCAGAAAGAGCTTTTCAACGTTTTCGAAAAGCCGCTCAGAGGACTGACGGTCAGTCAGGGAGCACTCCTCATGAAACTGATAGACAGAGAGATAGGAAAATCTTCCTATGACATAATCAAGGACTATAAGAATGGCATAGCCGCCAGATTCTGGAACGGCATAGCGAAGATGTTCGGCTCGGACCTCAAGAAACCATACGATCCGGAAGGGGAAGACATCATGGTGGAAGATCTGGTCAAGCTGTGGGAAGACGGAGACTTCCCGGCCTTCTATATGTCGCTTTTCTGGAACGATCCTCCGATTATAGAAATACCGGAAGAATACAGATAAGGAGATGATGTCATCCAGTCCTTCAGGACATGGAATGTAGCACCTCCTGGAGTCTTCATGTCAACTTCACAGTGATAGTGGCCGAAGATGAAATGGTCCACCTTGTGTTTCTTTTCAAACTCTGCCGCGAACTTGTAAAGCGGCTCTGATTCACCCTTGAAGACATACTCCTCGTGACGTGACAGCCTGTTGCCGCGTGACCATCCGTTACCCAGTCTGAAGGCAATCCACGGATGCAGAAGGCTGAAAAGGAACTGGAGGACGCGGTTATGAAACATCCCACGTAGGAAACGATATCCCATGGGAACAGGTCCCAGACCATCTCCATGTCCTATACAGAACATCTTGCCACCTATTTCCATGAGAGCAGGCTGCTCCAGGCGTATCATTCCGAGTTCCTCGAAATAGCTGTATGTCCATACATCGTGATTCCCTTGGAAAAAGTACACCTTCACACCCCTGTCCATCAGCGCAGTCAAGGCCGCAAAGACTCTGACATATCCCTTAGGGACCACATCCCTGTATTCATACCAGAAATCCCATATGTCGCCGAGGAGATAGAGAGACTCCGTTTCCTGCGGCAGAGAGTTCAGGAATGACACGAAACGCGCCTCACGGCCGGCAGGATCATCGACCTGCAGACCGAGATGGACGTCGGACACGAAGTATGACAGTTTTTCAGACATTATGCAAAAATGAATATGCAGGCTGCCGCTATGAGGCAGTAGAGGGCGAACCAGCTGAGTTTAGCCTTCTTGACAAGGGCCACCATCACCTTGCATGCGAAGAGACCCGACAGGAATGCAGACAGGAAGCCGAGCACGAGCTGAAGAGCGCCCACTGATGACGCACCGAACTCGCCTCCGACAAGCTCGAGTAAAGTCTCGCCGAGGATCGGAACGAGAACCATCAGGAACGAGAACTGAGCCATGACCTCGCGCTTCACGCCGCAGATCAGACCCGTGGAAATGGTAGTGCCGGAGCGGGACAGGCCCGGAATCACAGCGAACGCCTGACCAAGGCCTACAGTCAGCGCCTGCCAGTATGATATGCCGTTGCGGTATGTGTTCTCCTTTGCCGGAGCCGATTTCCTTGGCCTGGATGCCAGATCGGAAAAGAAAAGCAGCGCCGCTGTAAGTACAAGCGCAAAACCGACAACCATGATAGATCCGAAAAGAGACTCGACTGCATCCTTGAAGAAGACACCGACAACGAAGATCGGAATCATGGACACGACCATCTTAAGCAGATAGTCTGTCTGGTCGTTGCAGACAAGGTTCCTGTTCTCTATCCTTATATCCTTGAGACCTGTGAAGAAACCTTTCAGAAGGTCCCATATCTGCTTTCTGAAGACGACAATCGTGCTCAGCACGGTCGCCGCATGAACCATGGTAGTGAAAAGCAGGTCATCGTTTGTCTCCACTCCAAGGAGCACCTTGCCTATCTCAAGATGGCCGCTGCTGCTCACCGGAAGGAACTCGGTCAGACCCTGGATAAGACCGAGAAGGATAGCTTCAAACCATTCCATATCAAGACCTGAAAATCTTCATTATTGCAACGACTTCGATCACGATGCCGGAAATGATGACAACCGGAGCCGCCACCATCCTTCTGAAGTCAAACATGTCATAATTGAATACCTCAGGGTCGGAACTGCCGCCGCCGGCCAAGAGTATATAGCCCGATATCATCACGATAAGGCCTGCAAGAAGAAGTTTAAGTCCCCTAGGGGTGATAGCCATCTTTTCGTTATTCTCCATACTAATAATACAATTCGTCCTTCTTAAGGGAAACAAGTTTATTCACAACAAAATACGTGCTTGTCAGACATATCAGCAGACCGGAAACCATCACGATTCCCATCACCATGAGCAGAAGTTCCAGACGGAATATCTCGAACATCTGTTCGAATTCGCTCCTCATGAAGAACAATATACCCAACAGTGCTATGATAGCCAGAAAAGCTGAGAATATGCCTTGGAAAGCAGCCTGAACAAGGAACGGGGCGCGGATGAAAGACCTTGTGGCTCCGACCAGCTTCATCGTATGAATAGTGAATCTTCTCGCATAGACATTGAGCCTCACCGTATTGTTGATGAGCACATACGAAATGAACAGCAGCAATGCTATGAAGAAGGCCAGGATCAGCGATATCCTGCTCAGATTGGCGTTGAGGGCATCCACCAGAGACCTCTGGTAATTGACTTCATCCACGAGAGGGGATTCAGAAAGTTCCGCACGCACAACCTCAAGACTGTCAGACGACACATATTCCGCAGTAAGGGTCACATCTATGGAAACGGGAATGGGAGATGTCTCGAAGATGTCGAGGAAGTCGTCTCCGAGCTGGCGGGCCAGTTCCCTTTCACCCTGCTCCCTGGACACATATACGGTGCTTCTGATATATCTTTCGTTCTCCAGCCTGTCACAGAAAGCCATCGCATCCTCTTCGGAGACATTCTGCTTCATCAGAACCGACACCTGCATGTTCTCCTTGAAATAGTCCGACACGCCTTTGGCATTCACCAGAAGCATGCTCGCCACTCCGACAAGAAGCAGCACAAGGCTTATGCTGATGACGGAAGAAAGGTAAGCATTGGCAAGCCGCCTTTTCATTATCCTGTTGTCTCCTTTACTCATATAGCTTTCCCAATTGGGGTCAAAGATAGTGAAATATCAAAAAAAATGATTATCTTTGTAGAGATTTTGTCACTAAAATTAAACAGTATGGGTAATTCTGTCAAAAGAGTCCTTTTTGTCAATTCTGAGATATTCCCTTATCTCCCGGAATCTGATATAGCAAACATCGGTAGATACCTGCCACAGGGCATTCAGGAAAGGAAAAAGGAGATCAGATCCTTTATGCCTAGATACGGATGCATCAACGAAAGGAAGAACCAGCTGCACGAAGTCATCAGACTTTCCGGCATGAACATCGTCATCAATGACGTTGACAGACCTCTGGTAATCAAGGTGGCATCAATTTCTGCGGCAAGAATGCAGGTCTATTTCATTGACAATGAGGATTATTTCCATCGCAAGAGCGTATACCGCGATGCTGACGGAAACTTCTTCAAGGACAATGGTGAAAGGGCCATATTCTTCGCCAGAGGCGTGCTTGAGACCGTCAAGAAGCTCCGTTGGGCTCCGGACGTGATACATTGCCAGGGATGGATATCCCATGTCCTTCCGCTATATCTGAAAAAGGCATATATAGACGACCCTATATTCTCAAACAGCAAGATAGTCCTCTCGCTCTATGACGACACCCCTGCCGAGCAGTTCCCTGAAGACCTCAAGGAAAAGATGATTTTCGGAGGAGTGGACGAAAAGGATGTGGAGATTATCACCGAGGCCAATGGCATAAATCTTGCGAAACTCGCCGCAAGCTATTCTGACGGCATCATCTTCGGATCGGAAGGAATCGACGAAGGCCTGGCGGAATATTGCAGAAAATCGGGCATGCCTGTCCTCGAGTACAATGCCGAGGCAATCGGCAACGGCTCATACATAGATGAGTACAATAGTTTTTACGATCAGTTATAATGAATCTTAATTTCCTTGGCAGAGTCAGCCGCCTTGCGGCTATCGGTGCGATACTGCTTGGCTCTGCAGCATGCATAAATGTCAATGAGGAACTTGGAGAAAACCTCATTCCGACAGACCAGAAGTGGGATGTGTTCCCCCAGGATCCCGCTCCGCTCACACAGATCCGCCTTCAGATGGCGGACAGCCTTTCAGGATACAGTTCATCAAGATTCACTTTCGGAGCCGTCAAGGACGACATCCTTGGGACGACGGTGAAGGGTGCAAGCTTCACCCTGGTACCTCTGGCAGACTCTATTGACCTTGGAACCAACACCAGGGTCAACGGTTTCCATTTCACAGCAATAAGAGACACCCTGTCTACTGTCTACGACAGCCAGCAGAGAATCATACAGAATGTTTTCGTATCGGAATTGAAGGCTCCGCTGGATTCAAACATCCTCTATGCGGGCGCATTCATGAACGATGAGGTAAGCGAGAAGTATCTCAACCTGTCTGAAAGAATCACAGAGGGCATTCCTGTATACGACGGAGGCGATTCGCTCAGCTTCGACTTCAGCAAGGAATTCGCAGAAAGCATGGTCGAGCGACTCAAGACAGCCGACCTGGACAGCATGGCACTCTATCTGGAAAAGATTCCGGGAATATACATCACCACCGACACCCCTGTTGGATATGGCGGACGTATAAACATGTTCGAGCTCGGATTGAAATATGACTCCAACTACGGATACATCACCGGAAACTATGCGGAGCTCAAGATCAAGGCTGATTACGGAGAAAGAAAGGATGTAGACACTTCTTTCGTATTCTTCTTCGGCCCTGGAGACTTCCTGAAGAATCTTGACGACAATGCAGAGATCACCCAATACTCATTCAATACCAGCATCCACGAAACATTCACCGAATACAACAACGGAGGAGTCGTTGCAGGCAAGGATATCTATGTGGAGGGCGGTACAGGAGTCAAGCCTGTAGTAAAGGCTAAAGAGATCAGGGAGATCGTCGAAGGCCAGATGACCGCAGCTGGCATCCAGGACATCACTGAAGCCGTAATCAACAAGGCTACCATCATTCTTCCTTACAATGTGAACGGTGACTATGAAGCCCTGGACAAGTTCCCAGGAATCCTCAGCCCTACAGTCAGATTGAAGAGCAGCACAGGAAACTATGTCACTTATGCCGGTCTTACAGACTCAAGCATAGCTACGGAAAACCAGGGAAACATCAACAGATCCCTCAGTCTCTATTGCCCGGACATCAGTCATCACGTTCAGGAAATAATGAAAGTGAAGAAGGATGAGAACTTTGAAAAGAACATAGAGAAATACGATATCTGGTTCCTCATCATGCATGAGGAGGTCTATGAGAAGGAATCGAACAATTCCTACATGGACAGCTACTACCAGAACCTTATGTACAATTCATACTACAACAACATGATGTATGACCCATATGGTTATGGCGGATACGGCTACGGAGGTTATGGCTATGGATACGGCGGATACGGTTATGGCGGATACGGCGGATATGGCTACAACAACTACTACAACTATATGATGATGGCCGCATACGCAAGTGCAGGCAGCAGTTCGACAGAATCATCGGTCGAGCTTGACAAAGACAGATATTACAGATGTACCCTGAACGGACCTGAATTCAGCGATGAAATCAGCGAGCTTCCAAGACTCAAGGTAACATTCTCCGCTCCTAAATCAGCAGAATAAAAGGACTACATACAATAAAAGGGCAGGTCAACCGACCCGCCCTTATTTTTTTATTTCAGACAAAATTATTTTGCGTTTACCTTGTCCTCAATGTACTTGATGGCATCGCCAACAGTTGCGATCTTGTCACCAGCGTCATCGTCTGGAATCTCGATCTCAAACTTCTTCTCGAAGTCCATAATAAGCTCTACGATGTCAAGTGAATCTGCACCAAGGTCATTCTGGAAGCTAGCTGTCTCAGTAACCTCAGCAGGATCAACGCCCAATTTCTCGACGATGATTGCCTTTACGTCTTCTGCAATATTAGCCATAACGTTTAAATTTTAATTAATAATTAGTATTTTAATACACGTATTTGCGCTAAAACTTTGCAAAATAAATAAAAAAAATCCGAAAATAAAAATTTAAAAGTTTTATACATATATTTGTATAAAAGAAGATAACCTACAGACTATGACGAACAGACTTCAGACAATCGCAATCCTGTTTTCCGCAGCATTGGTCTTATCCTGCGGAAAATCTCCGATCCCGGAGCAGCCAGACAATGATTTCCCTGTCTATACGGCACCGGTTCCGGAAACCACAGTATTCACCAACGCGGAATTCATTTACAACGGAGATGACATCGGAGAAGCCATCTCTGACGGATGGGTTATAAAGCTATACACTGACATGGATATTGACGAGAGCGGTGCCCCTGTAGGTCCCGGAGAAATCATGCAGCTGCTCCTCAACGTCAGATACGACGAGACCCAGAGCGCTGACGCGTCTTTCCTCAAGGGAAGATACAGTGAGATGCTGAACTCGGGCAACTTCAATGCAGGTACTTTTGTCTGGGGATACCAGACCAACATAGACCTGCCTGGCGGACAGAAGATCACACTTGCCGACGCCACATACTACGGAACGGTCGCTGACGGCAGCACTGAAATCGAGTATGACCTGATTGACGAAGGAGCCATAAGCATCACCGGCAATGACGACGGCACATACAACATAGAGGGCATCCTGGTGGGAGACCTCTACACAAAGAGATATTTCAGATGGACAGGCAATATTGAGCCAAGGAACAACGTTCCGGAAACAATCCCGAACAGTACGCTCAAGACTCATCTTCCTGACCTCACCTTTGCGAAGGGACGACTGATCGACAAGGGAGACTACTTCTATCTGGGTGACCAGTCTTACAGATGTCTGCTCCTGTTCCTTGTGGACGATACGGCCGAATTCCCGTTCGACAGGCCGACAGGCACAAGCCGCGTCCTCAGGCTCGAGGTGCTGGTGCCGTGGGAGACGGACTTCAGAGAAGGCATACCGGCCGGCACATATGAAATCATAGAGAGAAATCCGGACACATCCATGGACCGGGACAAGATCGTACCTGGTGGCGCGATAGCAGGGCTTCCGGATGAATTCGCAGAATGGAAGATGGCAGGCGCATGGTACTATGAAATGGTTGACGGAGACTGGAGCAAGACATATGCAAGAATAGATTCCGGCACAATCACAGTAGCACGAGGCGAAAACGGAAGCCATACAATTTCATACATTCTGACAGACTGTAATGAAAACGCGATCGCCGGCACTACAGTTCTCGAAACAATAGACACTTACCCTAAGGAATAAACGGCTATGAAAAGATATATGATTCTGGCTGCGATATGCCTGGCTGCGGCTGTCGCATGCAACAAGCAGCCGATCCCGGAAGGGATAACCCCGGCAGCAGAGCCCATTGCGACATATTTTTACGACGGTGAAGAATATCCCGTCCACACTGCCGTATATGCAGAGAATGCGACGAGCATAATGGTCAGGATATCACCGATGATGCCTGAAGAGGACCAGGCCACATATGCTGTCATAGGCATACATGCTACGCTTGAAGGCACTGAAATAGATGTCGACAGGGCATGGAACAATGACGACTATTATTTCATATACGAGGACCCCGTGAAGTATTATTCACAGTACAGGAAACTGCAGGAAGGCACCATCTGCATAAACAGGGAAGGCGACACTTTCGAGGTGACTGCCGACATAATCCTCCCTGACGGAGTGGCGTTCCAGTTTGAATATGAGGGGCCGTTGAATCAGGTCATCGACTGAGCCTGAGCCAGACACGGAAACCGTTGATGGAGTTCAGAAGATAGAAGGTCCACATTATCACCATCACAGCAGCGTGAGCCTCTCCGCGGGCCACACAGATGCACCACATCACGACACTCACGATGTTGGTGATTATCCATAATGCCCACTGCTCCATGAAAGCGAGGGCCATGAGGGCCTGGGCCACAATGCTGAGGACAGTCGTGGTGGAATCCTTGAACGGCTGAGGATCTCCGAAATGCTTCAAAATGAATCCTACTGCAATCACAGCCGCAGCGCAGCCTATGGCAAGCAGCGCGCGCTGATTCCAGGTGAAACGGCGCGCCTTGACCTGTACGCCCTGGCCTTCAGCCTGCGCCTCGCTCACTGCCGCTCCCCTCTTGCGCCACTGCCACCAGCCGATGAACTGCATAGGAACATAGTACAGTGCGTTAAGGGCTGCATCGCCATAGAGGGAGGCCTTGTATGATATATAGGCATACATCGACACGTTTATGATGCCGAACAGATAGTTCCAGATGCTTCCTTTCGCCACGAGAACGACGCAGAGCACTCCTGCTATGCCGGCAACCGAGCCGACAAAGTCCACATTTCCGGAAAGGACGGAATAGATGATGTTTGATGCGATGACTCCTATGATGAGGAACCAGTCGTAGAGTGATAGGATTCTGGTTTTCATTTATTGTTCAATGTTTCCAATATTCTTTCTGCAAGCGGACGGCCGACCAGCTCGGCGATCTCGTCGACAGGCGCTGCCGCTATGCGCGCCACGCTGCCGAAGCGCAGCAGCAGGCGCTGCTCAGTCTTGTCGCCGACGCCCTTGATAGATCTCAATACCGACTCGACCTGAGCTTTGCTTCGGAGATTTCTGTGGAAGGTGATACCAAACCTGTGGGCCTCGTCACGGATCTGCTGAAGCACCTTCAGGGCCGGAGAATTTCGGTCTATGAACATAGGATATGGATCTCCTACCATATAGACCTCCTCCATTCGCTCGGCCAGGGCTATCAGAGTCACCTTTCCGATGAGCCCGAGCTCCGACAGAGCCTCATACGCAAAAGAGAGCTGACCCTTGCCGCCGTCGATCACGATCAGCTGCGGCAGGTCGTCGGGATTCTCTTCCAGCATGCGGGAATACCTCCTGTTCACGACTTCCTTCATGGTGGCGTAGTCGTTGGCCCCGACCACGGTCTTTACCTTGAAATGCCTGTAATCCTTCTTTGAAGGCACTGCGTTGCGAAAGACCACGCACGCTGAAACAGGGTTTGTTCCCTGTATATTCGAGTTATCGAAGCATTCTATATGGACTGGCAGCTCCTTCATGCCGAGCTGCTTCTGGAGCGACTCCATCACCATATTCTTATATGCGTCCGGATCCGTATGTTCCTGCTGCTTCAGGGCGTTCAGACGCATCTCCTTTGCGTTGCGGGCGCTCAGCTCCAGCAGAGCGAGCTTGTCGCCACGCACCGGCACGCGGAACTCCACGCCGTCAATCTCCACATCGGGCTTGAACGGCACGATGACCTCCTTGGACAGATCTCCGAACTTGGACTGGATCTCAGCCACAAAGGCTCCCAGCACGGCCTCCTGCTCCTCCTCGATCATCAGCTTGAAGCCGAGATTCAGGGACTGCACTACGGCTCCGCCCTTTATCCTGAGGAAGTTTCCGAACGCCTCCGGACCATCGATTATGAGCGAGAACACATCTACATCGCCCACTGCGGCATTCATGATCACCGACTTGCTGTAGTGCTTCTCCAGCGACTGCATCTTGTCCTTATAGACCTGGGCCTGCTCGAACTCCATCCTCTGGGCCGCCTCGGTCATCAGCGTCTTATAGTGCTGGATGACCTCGCGCCCACCGCCTTTCAGCAGTGACACGATCTCCTCTATGTTCTCGTTATATTCCTTCTGCGAGATGCCTCCCACACAACATCCCTTGCACTTCTTGATGTGGAAATTCAGGCAAGGGCGGATCTTTCCGCGGAGGATCACATCTGAGGTTATCTTATGCTTGCAGGTGCGCAGAGGATATACACTGTGGATGAACTCCACGAGGTTACGGGCGTGCACGACGCTGCTGTATGGGCCGAAATAGCGCGAGCCGTCCTTTACGAGGCGGCGCGTCAGGAACACGCGCGGAAAATCCTCGGCGGTCACGCATATCCACGGATATGTCTTCGAGTCCTTCAGGAGTATGTTGTAGCGGGGTTTGAACTGCTTTATGAGATTATTCTCCAGCAGCAAGGCATCCGCCTCCGACTCCACCACAGTATACTGCGCGTCTGCAATCTTCGACACCATCACGGCAGTCTTCCGCGTCAGCCTCTCCGCCGGCACGAAATACTGCGCAACCCTCTTATGCAGGTCCTTAGCCTTACCCACATAAATCACATTCCCCTCAGCGTCATAATACCTGTAGACGCCCGGGGAATGTGGAAATAATGCTATTTTCTCTCTGATGGTCATCGATCAGATTTCTCGACTTCGCTCGAAATGACAATTTATTCAGAATGATAATTATTGTTACAATTGGCATTTGTGCGGAAGTGACATTTTGCCACCCCCGGCCAGGGGGAGGGGCCCACGCAGTGGGAGGGGGTCACTGGAGCACATTGCCAATCGGCATGTTACTTTATGAATTCTGCAACAGCCTCCTGGATGCCTTCAAGGCCATGGAATCCCCTCTTGAGGATGGTTCCGTCAGGGCCGATGAGCATAAGGTGAGGAATACCCTCCACGCCATAGATGTCTGTAGGCACATTGCCGCAGTTTGTGAGGACTGTCCAGTCCATCTCGAGCTCTGCCGCAGTCTCGAAAGTATGTGACTGAGGCTTTCTCTCCCATACAGTGAGGCTGATCACATCAAGACCCTTGTCCTTATACTGCTCGTATACAGACTTGATGTTAGGCATCTCCCTGCGGCATGGTCCGCACCAAGGCGACCAGAAATCAACAAGCACATACTTGCCGTTGCCCACATAGTCAGAGAACTTGACCTCCTGCTTGAGAGGCTGAGGGTCCATGCTCCTGTCATAGCCATATACATGCTCCACTGTGAAATCTGTGAACATCTGGCCCTCTGCGGTAGCCTTTCTTGCATCAAGGCCTTTCTTCAGATAAGCCACCTGCTCATTCTGGAGCATCTCCTCAGGCATCTTCGAGATGATCTCGTCAACCTGAGCGTCATCGATAAGGCCACGGAGGTTCATGAGCACTTTCGCTGCGACCTCATTGTCAGCATTCTTCTTCGCTGACTCGAGGTTGAAGTCGATATACTTCTCCACAAAGTCATTGTAATATGCCTCTGCAGCCGCCTGATCTGTCGAAAGCGAGTCCATCATAGTCTGGAACTCCTCCATCATGGCATCATGCTCTGCATCAAATGCTGCAACCTTCTCCTCCGGAGTCTGACCGCAAGCCGCAACAGCCGCTGCAGCAAGCGCAAATAAAAATGTACGGATCTTCATAATATCTTCTGTTTAAAATTATTCCAAAATCATTCAAAGATAATCATTTTGCAGAAAACGACAAAAAGCTCCGTCCGCCCACACATCTTCCGCCCACCTGTCCTCAGAATCTGCCCATTCCGTGGACAACCAACATCACAACCCACACATATCCACCAAACAGCACCATCCGGTGGACAACCCATACATGTTTGCCCCATTCCTCCCGCGAAGCAGACCAGAAGCCTCTGAGAAAGGCTTCGCAGACAGGTTTTCTGCCGAGTTTAATTTATTTCTATTGGGAAGGTGATCTGATAGTACTGATCCACTGGCGATTCAGCTAAAAACCACAAATGTATCTGCATTGTATTTGCATTGTATTTACAATGTATTATATTTGCAAATACTAAAGACTGAGAATATGGCACAGACATCTATGACATTCAGGGTCGACGACTCTTTGAAGAAGAATTTCGACAAACTTTGTGAGGAATTCGGTCTCACATCGACCGCAGCACTGACAGTATTCATGAAAGCAGTAGTGAGAGAACGCAGGATACCGTTTGATATTCAGGCAAAATCTGAATATCAGAGCCGGATCCAGGCAATGAATGCATTTGAAAGAATGAGGGAAGATGCAGCTCAAAGCGGATTACAGGGCATGTCGCTGGAAGAAATCAACGCTATAATCAGAGATGTTCGCAATGGAAATTAAGATATATGCCGTCATAGACACAAACGTTATTGTTTCAGCATTATTTTCGATTTCCGGACAATCAAATCCTGCCACAGTCATAAGGAAGGTAATTGACGGAACAATTACACCTATCTATAATGAAGATATTCTGGCAGAGTACAAGGAAGTGTTGAACAGAGATAAATTTCCATTCCGAAAAGAGGACATCGACTGGATCATAAACACATTTCAAGAATATGGCATCGAAATAAGCGAAAGGCAAATTTCCGATGAACACTTCGTTGATAAGAAGGATATCGTATTCTATGAAGTGGCCCTGAGCAAAGAGGACTCTTTCCTCGTGACCGGCAACCTCAAGCATTTCCCGAAGAAGCCGTTCATTGTCTCCCCTGCCGAGATGGTGGAGATAATCGAAGCGACTCTGTCCGGAAACAGGAACATCCTGAGCGAAGCGGATGTGAGATATGGCAAATAAAACAAAGAAGGGCTGGCGTGATGCCAACCCTTCTTCTTGTATGTAGAGTTACAATTACTTGTTCTCTCTGCGTCCGCCACGGCCGCCACGACGACGATCGTTGCCGCGTCCGCCACGGTTGTTGTTGCCAGACTGCTGTGCCTGAGCTGCGATGCCTGCGTTAGGAGAGAGGTCCTTCTTTCCGTAAACCTCACCGTTGCAGATCCATACCTTGATTCCGAGTACGCCTACCTTGGTGTGAGCCTCAGCGAGTGCGTAGTCGATGTCAGCGCGGAATGTGTGGAGAGGTGTACGACCTTCCTTGATCATCTCGCTTCTTGCCATCTCGGCTCCACCGAGACGACCGCTGATCTGAACCTTGATACCCTCTGCACCAACACGCATTGCAGTAGCGATAGCCATCTTGATAGCGCGACGGTATGATACACGACCCTCGATCTGACGAGCGATTGAGTCTGCTACGATGTGAGCGTCAACCTCAGGCTTCTTAACCTCGTAGATGTTGATCTGAACATCCTTCTTGGTTACCTTCTTGAGCTCCTCCTTGAGGAGGTCTACTGCCTGTCCGCCCTTACCGATGATCACACCTGGTCTTGCAGCGTGGATTGTTACAGTGATGAGCTTAAGAGTTCTCTCGATAACGATCTTTGAGAGAGAAGCCTTTGCAAGACGGCTTGAGAGATACTTACGGATCTCGAAGTCCTCTGCGATCTTCTCTGCGTAGTTACCACCTACCCAGTTAGAGTCCCAACCACGGGTGATACCGATTCTGTTGCTTATAGGATTAGTTTTCTGTCCCATGATTATGCCTCCTTAACTGCTGCTGGTTTAACATCGAGGATAACAGTCACGTGGTTTGAACGCTTGCGGATACGACCTGCGCGGCCCTGTGGGCAAGGACGGATTCTCTTGAGAGTGCGTCCCTCGTCAACCATGATAGTCTTTACGATAACGTTACCGTTGTCCAACTCTTTTGTATTCTCCGGATTCTTAGCCTCCCAGTTAGCGATTGCGCTGCGGAGAAGCTTCTCCAGGTCGATAGAAGCGTGCTTCTTCGAAAATCTAAGGATATCGAGTGCACGGTTCACCTCAACGCCACGGATGATGTCTGCAACGAGACGCATCTTGCGAGGTGATGTAGGTACATCATTCAGCTTTGCGATAGCTGTCTGCTTCTTTATTTCTTTAAGCCTCTCGGCCATCTGTCTTTTACGAGCTCCCATAATTACTTTTTCATTTTAAAATTACTTACGATTGCCCGAATGGCCTTTGAAAGTTCTTGTTGGCGCAAACTCACCAAGCTTGTGACCTACCATGTTCTCAGTAACATAAACAGGAATAAACTTATTTCCATTATGAACTGCGATGGTGTGACCTACAAAGTCAGGAGAAATCATGCTTGCGCGTGACCAAGTCTTGACAACCTCTTTCTTCATGCTACCCTCATTCATAGCAAGAATTCTTTTTTCAAGGGCTTCCTGAATATAAGGACCTTTTCTTAATGAACGACTCATAATCTCTTAATTTATTCCGTTATTTTTTCCTTCTTTCAATGATAAACTTGTTTGAAGTCGCCTTTGGATTACGAGTCTTATAGCCCTTAGCTGGCAGACCCTTGCGTGAACGTGGATGTCCTCCTGATGCACGACCTTCACCACCACCCATAGGGTGATCTACCGGGTTCATTACAACACCACGGTTGCGAGGTCTGCGACCGAGCCATCTTCTACGTCCTGCCTTTCCGTGTGACTCCAGGTTGTGATCTGGATTTGATACAGTTCCAACTGTTGCGCGGCAAGTTACGAGAACCATTCTTGTCTCACCTGAAGGGAGGCGAAGAATTGCGTGGTTGCCCTCACGAGCTGCGAGCTGAGCGTATGTTCCTGCTGAACGTGCCATTGCAGCACCCTGACCAGGACGAAGCTCAATGTTGTGAACAAGTGTACCAAGCGGAATCTCTGAGAGAAGAAGAGTGTTACCTACCTCAGGAGCAACGCCTGCACCTGAAGCAATTTCCTGTCCTACCTTCAGTCCGTTAGGAGCGATGATGTATCTCTTTTCACCATCTGTATACTGTACCAATGCGATACGTGCGCTGCGGTTTGGATCGTACTCGATAGTAAGTACTGTAGCTGTGCACTCATCCTTGTCGCGGAGGAAGTCGATCACGCGATACATTCTCTTGTGACCGCCACCGATATAACGCATTGTCATCTTACCCTGATTGTTACGTCCGCCTGACTTCTTGAGTGGCTCAAGGAGTGACTTCTCAGGTCTCTTTGCGGTAATGTCGTCAAAAGCACTGATTACCTTATTTCTCTGTCCGGGAGTTACCGGTTTGAATTTTCTTACTGCCATTGCCTTATTACCTTAAATGTTTGCGTAAAAATCAATCTTATCCTCGCCCGCAAGTGTCACATAAGCTTTCTTATAGTGATTTGTGCGGCCCTTAAGCATACCAGCCTTGGTGTAGCGAGCCTTTCTCTTGCCGTGGTAGTTTACAGTGTTTACGTCTGCAACTGTCACGTTGTATGCCTGCTCAACCGCAGCCTTGATCTCGAGCTTGTTGGCCTCGCGGTCAACAATGAATCCGTAACGGTTCAACTTTTCGCCCTGAACCGTCAACTTCTCAGTTACTATTGGCTTAATTAAAATTCCCATTTCTCAATCTGTTTATCGTCTGATTCTTGAAGCAAGGATATCCTGTACGCCGTCAACAAGTACGAGTGAATATGCATTCATGATCGCGTAAGTGTTGATCTCGTCTACAGTGATCACGTTAACCTCAGGAAGGTTGCGAGACGAAAGGTAAATATTTGAAGAATTCTCTGGAAGTACGAAGAGTACCTTTCTTGTGCCAGCCTTGATGTTAGCAAGGATCTGGAGGAACTCCTTGGTCTTAGGTGCTTCCATTACGAATGGCTCAACCATTGTGATTGCATTCTCCTGAGCCTTGTAAGAAAGAGCTGAGAATCTTGCGAGCTGCTTGAGCTTCTTGTTGAGCTTCTTGCGGTAGCAACGTGGCTGAGGACCGAATACGCGGCCACCACCTACGTAGATACCTGCCTTGAGAGAACCGTGACGTGCGCCACCTGAACCCTTCTGACGGATAAGCTTCTTGGTGCTGTAAGCTACCTCGCTGCGATCCTTTGACTTTGCTGTTCCCTGACGCTGGTTAGCGAGATACTGCTTTACGTCGAGGTAGATAGCGTGGTCGTTTGGCTGAATGCCGAAAATCTCCTCATTGAGAGTCACTGTCTTTGCAACAGTACCATCGATTTTGTAAACTGACAACTCCATAGCTTAGTCCTCCACAATTACATATGAACCCTTAGCTCCTGGTACAGAGCCCTTTACTACGATAAGGTTGTGCTCAGGCATAACCTTGATCACCTCGAGGTTGAACACTGTCACGCGCTCGTTACCCATGTGACCGGCCATACGCATTCCCTTGAATACGCGTGAAGGCCATGATGATGCACCGAGTGAACCAGGGTGACGAAGACGGTTGTGCTGGCCGTGGGTAGTACCACCTACTCCTGCAAATCCGTGACGCTTGACTACGCCCTGGAAACCCTTACCCTTTGATGTTCCGACTACATCCACGAACTGTACGCCCTCGAAGACGTCAGCTACTGTGAGAGTGTCGCCAAGCTGGAGCTCCTTAGCGAAGTCAGCCTTAAACTCAACGAGTTTGCGCTTAGGAGTTGTTCCTGCCTTTTCGAAGTGGCCCTTAAGAGCCTTGCTGGCATGCTTCTCGCTCATTTCGTCATAGGCAAGCTGTACAGCGGCATAGCCGTCTTTCTCAACTGTACGAATCTGCGTAACTACACATGGACCAGCCTCAATAACGGTGCATGGAATATTCTTTCCATCGGCACCGAAAACGGAAGTCATTCCGATTTTCTTTCCAATTAATCCAGGCATTGGTTTTGTTTAATTAATTGATTATAAATACTTTACTTCCCGCTACACATTTTTGCGGGCTGCAAATATACGATTATTATTTTAATTTTCAACACATTACGCAAAATTTTTGTTAATAACTTTTTGTGTAGCATTATTATTACTATCTTTGCGCGGATATATATAAAGGTATATGATACTGGCTAGCATCGGGTTTCTGCAGATATCGCTTGCAGACATACTTGACATACTACTTCTGGGTGTAATCATCTTCCTGATGTTCAGGTGGCTCAGGGGATCTTCTGCGATGAGCATCTTCGTGGCGATCGTGTCGCTCTACCTGATCCGCGTGCTGACAGGAGCCTTCAACATGAGGCTCATGACGGCCATCATGGACATGATTCTTGACGTCGGAGTCCTTGCCATCATCGTGATTTTCCAGCCGGAAATCAGGAAGTTCCTGATAAGACTCGGAAACAGATACATGAACAATGCACAGGGACGCGCCATTCTGGACAAGATATTCGGAAGACAGAAAGGCAACATGGGCGCCAGGGAAGAGGTAAACGACCTTACCGAAGCATGCAGAAGAATGTCCGAGGACAAGACCGGAGCACTGATCGTCATCGCACACAAGACTCCGCTCGACGACATTATCGGAACCGGAGACAGAATCGACGCGGGCATCCACCGCCGTCTGATAATGAACCTGTTCTTCAAGAATTCGCCTCTTCATGACGGAGCGCTGGTGATTTCCGGAGACAGGATAATAGCAGCCAGATGTACATTGCCCATAACCGAGAGAAAGAATATACCGGCAAGCTATGGGATGAGGCACAAGGCCGCGATCGGAATCACAGAGGAGACCGATGCGGATGCCGTGGTGGTTTCGGAAGAGACCGGAAAGATATCGTTTGTGAAGAACGGCAATGTGACTCCTATTCAGAACATCAATGAACTCAAGCTGCTGCTTAATACATCATTGGGAGAGTAATAATGAACATTGACAAAAGACTTGAGCAGAAGATAGGATTCGATCGCATAAGGCAGATCATTTCCGACAGATGCTCTACTGAATATGCGGCGGAAAGAACTGCGACAGAATGCTTTTCGACCGATCTGTCCGTCATCCGTAAAAGACTGCTTCTTACGGATGAAATGCGACTTATAATGATGTTCGAGGACAGTTTTCCGTCAGGAGGCTTCATCGACTGCATCGGATTCCTGAAGCCGCTCGAGATGAGTTCTTCGGCAATAGACCTGATCTCTATCAGAAAACTGAGGACCATGCTGGACACGCTCCGCAAGGTGACCTCATTCTTCAACGGAGTCAAGGATGAGGTGTATCCCAACCTCAAGAGGATGGCATCGCCTATAATGGGATTCCCTGAAGTGCAGAGAAGGATAGACCTGATCATCGACAGATATGGTGAAGTCAAGGACACTGCATCCGACGAACTCTATGAAATCCGCAAGTCACTCAGAGACAAGGAGGGCGCCATTTCCAGAAGGATGAGCGCCATCCTGAAGAAAGCCCAGGAGGAAGGCATTGTGGACAGCGATGCCGGAGTATCGATAAGAGACGGAAAGATGCTGATTCCGGTCAGTGCGGCCAACAAGAAGCGCATTCCGGGATTCATATACGACGAATCGGCTTCCGGAAAGACTGCCTTCATCGAGCCTGCCGAGGTGGTGGAACTGGACAACCAGATCAAGGAACTGAAGTTCTCAGAACAGAGGGAGGTGATGAGGATCCTTTTCGAATTCACTGAATTCCTGAGACCATACATACCAGACCTGACAGATGCCGCACGTTATCTCGGAGAGATCGACTTCCTGATGGCAAAGGCACAGATAGCCCTGGACTTCATTGCCGGAATGCCTGTGATTTCCGAAAACGGAGAGATGAACCTGCGCAAGGCAAGGCATCCGCTGCTGGAACGTACCCTCAAGAAGGAGAAGAAGGAAATCGTTCCGCTTACCGCGACACTTACCAGAGACAAGCACATACTGCTCATTTCAGGTCCTAACGCCGGAGGAAAATCCGTGTGCCTGAAGACCGTCGGTCTGCTTCAGTATATGTTCCAGTGGGGAATGCTTATCCCGACTTCAGAGACGTCGGAACTGATGATATTCGACAGAATAATGGTGGATATCGGAGATGACCAGTCCATAGACAACGATCTCAGTACATACAGTTCGTTCCTCGTGAACATGAAGGATATGCTTGCCAAGGCAGACAACCGCACCCTCGTGCTCATCGACGAGTTCGGTTCGGGCACGGAGCCGGCAGCCGGAGGAGCCATCGCCGAGGCTATCCTGAGCGAATTTGACAAAAGAGGTGCTTATGGCGTGATCACCACTCACTATACCAATCTGAAGCTGTATGCATCTGCAAATACCGGAGTAATGAACGGCGCGATGATGTTCGATGTCAAGAACATCGCACCGATGTTCAAGCTGGAGATGGGACTCCCGGGAAATTCCTTCGCTTTCGAGCTTGCACGCAAGATGGGGCTTCCGGAAAACATCATAAAGGATGCAGAGAACAGGGCCGGAGAGGAATTCGTCGGCATAGAACGCAACCTCCGCAAGATCGCCAGGAACAGAAAGGCCCTGGACGAGAAACTGGAAAGGATCCGCAACACTGACAAGACTCTTGAGAACATAACAGACAAATACCAGAAGGAACTGCAGCAGATACGCAGCCTGAAGAAGGATATACTGGACCAGGCCCGCAAGGAAGCCGAGGAAATCATAAAGGGTGCGAACAGGCAGGTTGAGAACACCATCAAGACCATCAAGGAGGCCCAGGCCGAAAAGGAAACGACTCAGGAGGCACGAAAGGAGCTGCAGGGATTCATGTCCATACTGGCAGCCCGGAAGGAGAAGGAGCAGAAGGACAAGGACGACTACATTGAGCGCAAGATACAGCAGATAGATGCCCGCAGGGAAAGGCAGAAACAGAGGAAGGCTCAGCGTGCCGACGACAAGGCCCAACAGGAGATGAGAGAGCAGCAGGCTGAGCAGGAAAGGCTTGAAGCATTCCGTTCAGCACCTCTCAAGGTAGGAGAAAAGGTCCGCATAAAGGACAACGGGATGGTCGGCGAGGTGACAAAGGTATCAGCAAAGGCTGTTGTGGTCATAATAGGCAACATCAGCAGCAAGATGCCTCACGACAAGGTGGAAAGGATCACTTCTAATGAATTCAAGAGTGCCGTTAAGGAAGTTGCAAGACCCGTATCGGCGATAAAGGTCGATTCGTCCATCAACGAAAGGAAACTTAACTTCAGCACCGAGATAGACGTAAGGGGCGAAAGACTGAACGATGCGGTGGAGAAGGTTACGAGATATGTGGACGATGCCATCATGCTAGGAGTATCCAACGTAAGGATTATCCACGGCAAGGGTACCGGAGTCCTTCGTGACGAGCTTCAGAAACTTCTCAGGACCATGCCGGGAGTGGCATCCGTGCGCGACGAGCACATACAGTTCGGAGGAACGGGAGTGACCATAGTGAATTTTGACTGACACACATCATACATTGAACAATGAACAGATTTATAAGAATTATCATTTTGATGACAGCGGTCACAGCAGCTGCATGCGGATGCAGACAGACGGAAAAAGCCGGACCTGAGGCCGTTGTGGAAGCATTCAACCGCGCCGTGACATGCGGAGACTGGTGCTGTGCAGAAGATCTGTGCGACACCGCTTCGATGAGGGAATACCTTGAAAGCTACAAGGAGGCTTGGGAGACAATCCAGAGGACCGACAGCAGTGCCGCAGCCATAGCTGCGACGATACTTTCGGGAGCCGTGCTTGAATTTGACAAGGTGGAAAGGGACGGAGACAGCAGGAATGTATATTACACGCTCGAAGCTGACGGGCATACAAAGGAGCGTAAGGCTGTGGTGAAGAAGACGGAGGAGGGAGAATGGAAGGTGACAGCTATTACAGACGCAATCTAGGCAGGAAGGGAGAGGACATCGCATGCCGCTTTCTTGAAAGCAAGGGCCATACGATACTTGAAAGAAACTGGAGATACGGTCATCTGGAGATTGATATCATTTCCTTCGACGCAGAAGGAATACATTTTGTAGAAGTAAAGACCCGCAGGCTGAGCATCCAGGCTCCTCCACAGGAAAATGTAAACCATATCAAACAGGCAAGGATAGCCAAGGCCGCCCTGAAGTTTCTAAAGACCGGGAAAGGCCTGCCGTTCGGAAATCTCGAATGCATGTTCGACGTAGTGGCAGTGACATTCGACGGTGACAAGCCCAGGACGGAATGGTTTCCGCAAGCCTATATACCTATATATTTATAAAGACACTAAAACATCATACTGATGAACATTCAAAATTGCTATTGCGTAATTATGGCCGGAGGTTCCGGAACAAGATTCTGGCCGGTAAGCAGGACATCCAGACCTAAGCAGTTTCTCGATGTCGCATCCAAGGGCAAGACATTCATCCGGGAGACATACGACAGGTTCCTGAAGATCGTACCTAAGGAAAACATAATTATCGCCACTGCGGCCAAATACCGCGAAATCGTCCAGGAACAGATTCCAGAGATAGACAGCAGCAACATCCTGCTGGAACCATATCCAAGGAGCACGGCACCATGCATTGCATATGCAACATATACCCTGCTTAAGAGAAATCCTGAAGCACAGGTCGTGGTTACTCCTTCAGACCATCTCATCGACGATGAAGACCTGTTCGTGGAAACCATCAGGAAGGCTTTCGAGTATGTGGAGACGAATGATGTCCTCATGACCCTCGGAGTCGTACCTACAAGGCCTGACACCAATTACGGATATGTCCAGGCAATGGGAGGAAAGGAGGCGTTCTTGAGCGATACACCAATGCAGGTCAAGACATTCACCGAGAAGCCTGACAAGGACATGGCTACATTGTTCATAAACACCGGAGAGTTCTTCTGGAATGCAGGTATATTCATCTGGAGGGCAAGCACGATCAAGTCCGAGATGGAGAAATATCTTCCGGAAGTGACGGACCTCTTCAACGGATGGGAAGCCGCCATCGGATCGAAGATAGAGGAAGAGTTCATCCTGAGGGCATTCAGCGACTGCATGAACATATCCATCGACTATGGTGTGATGGAGAAGACCGACAGGGCATGGATATATCCGGTGAAGTTCGGATGGAACGACCTCGGAACATGGGAGTCTCTCTACAACTTCCTGCCGGAAAAGGATGAAGACGGCAACGCCTTCCAGAGCGGCAAGATCCTGGCAGAAGACACACACAACGTGATGGTAGTATCTCCTGAAAAGAAGAAGCTCATAGCAATCAAGGGACTTGAGGATTATATGATCATCGACACTGATGATGTACTGGTCATCTGCCCTAAAGACGACAAGAAGTTCAAGGATTTCATTTCAGGCATCGCAATGCCGGACTACGAGAAATATAGATAATATGGAAAAAAGAATACAGGCCGACATGGTAGCGGCAATGAAGGCGAAAGAGACAGTACGCCTCGCATCACTCAGGGCGATCAAGGCAGCCATAATGCTTGCCAAGACAGCAGAAGGAGCAACAGGAGAAGTGACAGACCAGGAGGTCGTAAAGATCATCCAGAAGCTGGTGAAGCAGCGCAAGGAGAGTGCGCAGCAGTATAACGACGCAGGCAGGCCGGAGCTCGCGGAGAACGAGCTCGCGGAAGCAGCATGCATGGAGGTTTACCTCCCTAAGCAGCTCAGCGAAGCAGAACTCGAGGCAGAGCTTGCCAAGATCATAGCAGAGGTCGGAGCGACCAAGCCTCAGGACATGGGCAAAGTGATGGGCGTAGCAACAAAAAAGCTCGCCGGTCTTGCAGACGGACGAGCTATTTCAACAGCAGTAAAGAAACTCCTTTCCTAAAATATCAAGATCTGACCATCCTTGACGGTGACTTTGATTGCGGAATCGCGATTGACGTGGCCGTCAAGGATTGCTTTTGCCAGGAGGTTTACGAGTTCCTTCTGCATCAATCTCTTGATCGGACGGGCACCATAAGCAGGCTCATAGCCCTTCGTGCTCATGTAGTCCTCGAATTCCTGAGTAAACTCTATGGTCACGCCGTTCTCTGACAGTTTTTCCTGCAGGTCTGCCATCTGCATCCTCAGGATGTCACGGATGTCAGTCTGCGAGAGCGGCTCAAACATTATCACCTCGTCGATTCGGTTGAGGAACTCCGGACGGACTGTCCTTTTGAGGACTTCCAGGACCTCGCTGCGGCACTCTGCGAGGAGATTCTCGCGCTCCTCACCCTGGACAGGAAGCCTTTCCATGTAGTTCTGGATGATGTCTGCTCCTACATTTGATGTCATTATGAGGATCGTGTTCTTGAAGTCCACGGTACGGCCCTTGTTGTCGGTAAGCCTTCCGTCATCAAGCACCTGCAGGAGAATGTTGAACACATCCGGATGCGCCTTCTCGATCTCGTCGAGAAGCACCACTGAATATGGCTTCCTTCTCACAGCCTCAGTCAGCTGACCGCCTTCATCATATCCCACATAGCCCGGAGGCGCGCCCACGAGGCGGCTCACCGAATGACGCTCCTGATATTCACTCATATCGATTCGCGTCATCATGTTCTCGTCATTGAACAGGAACTCTGCCAGAGCCTTGGCAAGCTCGGTCTTTCCGACTCCTGTCGTACCCATGAAAAGGAAGGAACCGATAGGTCTCTTCTCGTTCTGAAGACCCGCACGCGAACG
>SUYV01000009.1:42654-48211 GCA_015060255.1 Bacteroidales bacterium
CGGCTGTCCAGCTCAGCTATAGGCTCAGGAACGGAGTTCATCTCCAGTCTCAGCTTTGAAGCTGCCTCATCCACAAGGTCGATGGCCTTGTCCGGCAGAAAACGGCTTGTGATATATCTGTGTGACAGTTCTACCGCAGCTATGAGGGCATCATCCTCTATACGGACCTTGTGGTGGTTTTCGTAACGCTCCTTCAGACCTCTCATTATGGAAATGGAAGCCGCAGGAGACGGTTCATCGACCATCACCATCTGGAAACGACGCTCCAGAGCCTTGTCCGTCTCGAAGTATTTCTGATATTCATCAAGGGTGGTGGAGCCTATAGTGCGGAGTTCTCCCCTTGCGAGCGCAGGCTTGAGGATATTTGATGCATCCATCGCACCTGACGAGCGTCCGGCGCCGACCAGAGTATGGATTTCATCTATGAAAAGTATCACTTCTCCCTCACTTTCAACCACTTCCTTCACGACTCCCTTGAGACGTTCCTCGAACTCTCCCTGATACTTGGCACCAGCGATGAGCGCGCCCATGTCGAGTGAATATATGACTCTGTTCTTGAGGTTTTCAGGAACGTCGCCGTCCACGATCTTCTGCGCGATGCCTTCTGAAATCGCTGTCTTACCGACACCTGGCTCACCGACCAGGATCGGGTTATTCTTTGTCCTCCTGCTGAGGATCTGCAATACTCTACGTATTTCCTCGTCCCTGCCGATGACAGGATCGAGCTTGCCCTTCGCCGCTCTCTCGTTAAGATTGACAGCGAACCTGCTGAGATTTTCAAACTTGTTTTCTGCCATAATAATTTTCCTTATACATTACACAATGCAGTAATAGCCGTCTGCTCCGAAGAACAGACGGCTATGATAAGTCAAATTATATTCCAAAGGCTCGTTACTGACAAATTGTCAGCAGAGCTGCAGGTCTGACTACTCTGCTACAGTCTCTTCTGCAGGGGTCTCAGCCTCTGCCTCAGGTGTAGGGAATGCAACTTCCTCAACAACCTCTTCCTCGATTCTGCTTGAGAAGTCAGCAGCCTTGTTTGATGAACCTGTAGAGAATGATGTAGCGATCGACACGATGAAGATGAATGCTACAAGACCCCAGGTGATCTTCTCAAGAATGTCAGTTGTCTGACGTACACCGAAAGTCTGGTTACCTGCTGTAAAGTTGCTTGCAAGTCCGCCGCCCTTTCCGTTCTGGAGCAGAACGATAAGTGTGATCAGCACGCTGGCGATCAGGACAAGCACTGTCAAAATTGTAAAAAGTACGTTCATATCGTCTTAAAACTAATTGATTTCCTCTAATTTTTGAATAAGGGTTGCAAAGTAAGCACTTTTTTCCGGATATGCCAAAATTAGTTTTGAATAAATGAGCTTAGCCTGCTCGTAATAACCCTGTTCGGCATATATCTGAGCCAATGTTTCGGTGTAGAATTCCACTTCCGCCACCTTGGCATCAGACGGTTCGGTCCTGCCCTGCCTTGCCTTGGCCGCATACTTGGAAAATACATTGTCGTCCGACTTCCTCACCTGGTCATATTCCTCCTGCGAGAAATAGTCACCTACCCCTGCATATACCCTCTTCTTCTCGACCGGCGCGACCGTCTTCAGGAGCTCCTCCACATGAGCATCCGAGAGATCTTCCGCCTTGCCGGCACGGATCACCTCAAGAAGCTTGCTGCGTGCACCCACATACAGGGCGGCATCCGCAAACTGAGTCTCGCTCCAGCCGTCTCCCATCCTGCTCATACGCACGCATAGTTCTTTCCTTGCGCCGCCGAACCATGGATAGAGATTCACGACACCCACAAGCTCATCGAGAGTCAGCTTACTTAGATCCATATACCCCATATCATTACCAGTTTGCAACGGTTGCATTGAATATATCCTCACAGAGCTGCTCCACGATCTCCTCGCAGAGTTCAGACTCCACGGCGTCAAGGGATGTCATCGCATCAAAGTCAGCATATGCCGAGAAGGACTTGTCAGGGAAGTCATCCTCTGGATATTTCCTGTTCGTGAATGACACCTTGACATTTACTGTAAGACGGTTCTGTGCAGCCTGCTCGTTCGCGGTCACTGCAGTTGCCTTGACATCATATCCGGAAACGGTTCCTGTGATCTCCAGGTCACCGTCCATATCCACCAGTTCAAGCTTCGTGAGTTTGATGAACTTCTCCTGAAGGGCTTCTGTTATCTGGTTACTCAACGAAGGGTTTACCTTAAGGGCTTGATACTCAAAGTAGTTTATGGTAATGGTCTTGACGTCTGGCTGGATCGAAGTACCCGTGAACGAATAAATTCCGCACGAGTGGACTATAAAGGCGGTAACCGCCAGTGCCAGCACTACGCCTGCTGCAGACAATATTCCTCTTCCTGTCTTCATCTTCTAATTCAATTGTTTGATCTTACGGTAAAGGGTCCTCTCGGATATTCCGAGCTCGGCGGCTGCAGCCTTCCTGTTGCCGCCATGCTTGCGCAGCACCTTCTCGATAAGATCCATATTTGCACTTTTTATTGAAAGGTCCTCGGCTCTCTGCTCTTCATATTCCTGCTCTTCCGGGTCCTCATCATAATCGTTACGCACTGCTGCAGGCTGCTTCCATTCGGTATCAATCTCCTGTGGCGGAGCTATTGCCGGAGACGAAGCACCACGCACAAGACCGGCCTTGGCAACAACATCCTTGAGATAGTCCACATCCTGTTTCAGCTGAAGGATGGTCCTGATGATGGCCTCCCTCTCTCCGGATTCGAACTTATCCTGAACCTGAACGGCAGCAGGAAGCAGATTAGGTTCCTCCTTAGGTATGTATCTGGCCAGCACGTCCGTATCGATGACGCACTTGTCCGTTCCCGGAACTATCTTCCCTGACTCCAATGCCGATATGGTCTCTGCGACATTCTTCAGCTGTCTGATGTTGCCGGGCCACCTGTATTTGCGGAGCATTATGGATGCATCCTCGGTGAGCGTTACCTTTGCCATTCCATACTTGGCTGAAAAATCCGAAGCGAACTTGCGGAAAAGGAGATTGATGTCGGCAGGACGCTCCCTCAAGGCCGGCATCGATATGGACACGGCATTAAGCCTGTAATAAAGATCCGCACGGAACTTGCCTTTAGACACCGAATGGAGGAGGTTTACGTTCGTTGCCGCAACAACCCTTACGTCAGTCTTCAAGACTTTCGACGAACCTACCCTGATGAATTCTCCGGACTGAAGTACTCTCAGAAGCTTGGCCTGGGAAGCCATGGGCAGCTCACCGATCTCGTCGAGGAAAAGCGTACCGCCGTCCGCCTCCTCGAAATAGCCCCTTCTCATCTCGTTTGCTCCGGTAAAGGAACCTTTCTCATGACCGAAAAGTTCCGAATCTATGGTTCCTTCCGGTATTGCTCCGCAGTTGATTGCAAAGTACTTGCCTCTTCTGCGCGAACTGTTCTGATGTATGATGCGCGGAATGTTCTCCTTTCCGACTCCGCTCTCTCCTGAAACCAGGACGGTAATGTCTGTCGGAGCAACGGCAACGGCAATTTCCAGCGCTCTGTTCAGCGCCGGATCGTTGCCTATTATATCAAATTTATTCTTAAGACTCTGTAGTTCCTGATTAGTCATAACGGCACAAAGTTACGAAAAGCCCGGAAAATATGCATCTGCCACCATAAAAAATATAAAAATATTCTTATCTTTGTGCGGAATAGGCTTTAGAAAGTCTTTTCACCCCCAGGATTAGCAAATACAAACCATTAATTTTAGCTAAAATATGAGAAAAAACATCAATTTCCTTTTTGCCGTTGCTCTCGGCTTCGCTGCAATCGCTTGTAGCTCACCAGAGAAGATGGCTGAAATGGCAGAGAACGTAACAGTAAAGTGCGAGCCTGCTGTTCTTGAAGTTGTAGGCGGCGAGATCGACGCTACAGTTTCAGTAACTTATCCAGAGGATTACTTCCATCCAAAGGCTGTCCTCGAGGTTACTCCTGTAATCGTTTACGAAGGTGGTGAGGTTGCAATGGAGCCTTACATGTTCCAGGGCGAGAAGGTTGAGGACAACTATGAGGTTGTTCCATCAGCTGGTGCTACCATTACAAAGAAGGTTCACTTCGAGTATGTTCCAGGTATGGAGAAGTGTTACCTCGAGCTCCGTGGTGTAGTAAGCCACAAGAACAAGTCAACTGACCTCCCTTCAAAGAAGGTTGCTGACGGTGCAAACACTACTTACATGCTCGTTTGCAAGAACGGCAAGCTCGACCTCAAGGCTGACGGATATCAGGAGATCATCAAGCAGACTGCCGAGGGTCAGATCCTTTATCAGATCAACAGCTCTACTGTAAGAAACAGCGAGCTCAAGGGTCAGTCAGTAAAGGACTACCAGGCTGCTCTCGACGAGATCCTCGCTAACGAGCGCAAGACTCTCGTAAGCACTGACGTTGTAGCTTACGCTTCACCAGACGGAAAGGAGGATCAGAACGCCAAGCTTTCTGACAACCGTTCAAAGTCTGCAGAGAAGGCATATGGCAAGGTTGTAAAGGGTAAGGAGGTTTCAGGCGATGTTAACGTTACAAGCGTTGCTGAGGACTGGGAAGGCTTCCAGGAGCTCGTTGCTGCTTCTGACCTCGAGGACAAGGATCTCATCATCCGCGTTCTTTCTATGTACAGCGATCCAGCTGTCCGTGAGAAGGAGATCAAGAACATGTCTGCAGTTTACTCTACTCTTGCAAAGGAGGTTCTTCCTGAGCTTCGTCGTGCAAGATTCATCGCTAACGTTGAGTACAAGAACTACACTAACGAGGAGCTTCTTCAGCTTATCGAGGAGAACATCGACGTTCTCGACGAGACTGCACTCCTCCGCGCAGCTACTCTCGTAGAGGATAACGACCAGAAGGCTGCTATCTACAAGAAGGCTGCTGATAAGTTCGACAGCGCTGCCGCACAGTACAACCTCGGCGTAACTTACATCAAGATGGACAAGCTTTCAAAGGCTGAGGAGGCTCTTGAGGAGCTCGCTAAGGATGCTGACTGGAACAACGCAATGGGTGTTATCGCTATGCGCAAGGGCAACCTCGACGCTGCTGCCGAGTACTTCGCTGCTGCAGGTACTGAGACTGCAAAGGAGAACGCTGCTGTTCTTGACATCCTCGACGGTGAGTATGAGGCTGCTGCCGCTAAGCTCGCTGGTGTAAAGGGTTACAACGCTGCTCTCGCTCAGCTCCTCGTTGGCAACAACGCTCCAGCTGCCGCTCTCGAGTGCAAGTGTGCTAAGGCTGCTTACCTCCGCGCAGTTGCTGCTGCACGTCAGGGTAACGCAGAGGCTGTGAAGACTAACCTTGAGGCTGCAGGTGAGTGCGAGAAGCTCGCTGAAAGAGCTGCTAAGGACGTTGAGTTCGCACAGTACAGATAATCCTACATTATCATAACAAAAGAGGACGACTTCACATGGTGACATGAACCCCGAAAGTTAGACAAAAAACTTTCGGGGTTTTGTTATGTATAAAAAGAGAAAGAAACATGGCTATGCAGAACGTTTGAAGTATATGCATATGCTTGAGAATGGATGTAGTATTGA
>SUYV01000010.1 GCA_015060255.1 Bacteroidales bacterium
TTTTTGTTCATGGCTAAAGGGTTCTATATTGTTTGTTTGGCGACATTAATATAGTGATAATCATTGGATTATCAAACACTTTAGCCTTTTTATTTATATCATTTTAGCACTTGCGAAACTTAAATTAGAAATTAAGGGCCAGACCGATTCCATTGTTACATGCGCCAAGGGTCAGAGACGGCTGTCTTCTTACTGCATGACTTGCATTATAGTCTGCTGCAATCGACTTGAGCATCTTGTTTCCGCTGCAGAGGATAGGAATACCTGAGCCAAGTCCACATGCTCCGACAGACATCAGGAGCACGGCGCCTTCAATCTCAGGAACACAGAATGCTGAAGCAAACACTGCCGCTCCGAGCGAAATCAGGGTTATGCCGGTAGTACGACGTCTGTTCGCCTTGAAATATTCATCACCATAAAGGTTGAATGCGATGTAGTCTGCCTGCATTTCACCATAATACGACTGCGAACCGAGATATAGTTTTCCCTTGTAATACCTCATGGCATGTCCATCGACAGCAGCCATTTCCGGCAACACTGGCGACAGAAGTGGAGCTCCGAACATCTGCTCATAACCATTGTCATAAACGATTTTCGTAACATTATAACGTGTGGTCGAATAGACAGGCCCGTGCTGATTGCCATACAGTCTGTAGTAGATCAGTTCATCCCCGACTTCGTCAACTACAGCATCAACTACACTTGAATCAACAAAATAAATCTTGTCCTGTGCAACTGCCGTAAAGACAGAACATACAGCAAGAATAAAAATGAAAAAAATCCGTCTCATAATCATTGGTTTTGACTATTAGACGGACTTTCTATTAAAAAGTACTATGCTGTCGCGAAAAAATTATCTTTTTTTCCAGAGTTTCGACATATCCTCCAGCGTCTTGCCCTTGGTTTCAGGGACAAGCTTCCACACGAAGACTGCAGCCAGGATACATATCACACCGTAAAGGCCGTATGTAAAGGCGTGTCCGAAGTTCTCCATCGAGCCAAGGCTCATGTTGTACATCGGAAGGAATGTAGATGAAACTATGAAGTTGAAGATCCACTGGAACGCCACTGCGATGGCTACTGCCGCGCCTCTGATGGTGTTAGGGAATATCTCAGAGATAAGCACCCAGCAGATAGGTCCCCAGCTGAACATGAATGACGCGCTGTATACCATGATGCTGATAACCGCCACTACCGGTGGAAGGGCAGATGAAACGCTGGTCACAGCCACACCTGCTGCTCCGAGAGCCATGCCGAGCGATCCCCATATGAGAAGCGGCTTGCGGCCCCATTTCTCCACAGTAAAGATTGCCACGAGGGTGAATGTGATGTTCACTATACCCATGAGGACGGTCTGCATCATAGGGTTACCCATGCCGAGCGACTCGAATATGCGAGGCGCAAAGTAAAGGACTGCGTTGATGCCGACAGCCTGCTGGAAAACGCTGAGCATGATGCCCACGAAGATCACAAGCCAGCCGTATGTAAACAGTTTCTCTGTCTTCTCAGTTACTGTCTCTTTGATTTCTGCAAGGATCGACTGAGCCTTGTCCTGACCGTTGATCTTTGAAAGGATATAGAGCGCCTGCTCATCCTTTCCTGTCATCGCGAGATAGCGAGGAGTCTCAGGAACGAGGAACAGAAGCACTGTGAAGAGTCCCGCAGGGACAGCCTCACTCACGAACATATATCTCCATCCCTTCTCGATGCACCACTGTGCATCTGCAGGATTCATGATCTGGTTGATGCCTTCCGCCATCTTCTGGATGACAGGAGCGATGTGATCGCCAAGGATCATGAAGTTGACGAAGTAAACTACAAGCTGTCCGAAAATGATCGCGAACTGGTTCCAGGATACGAGAGTTCCTCTCATGTTGCTCGGAGCGACCTCGGCGATATACATAGGACAGATGGCAGACGCCAGACCGACTCCCACGCCACCGAGTACGCGATAAAGGTTGAATGCTATCAGAAGAGAGAATGAAGGATTACCCTTCTCGAAGAACAGGAATTCAGGGCCATATGATCCCAATGCAGACAGGAAGAAGAAGACTCCTGCCATGATGAGTGACTTCTTTCTACCCATCCTTGATGCGCAGATTCCTGAAATCGCTGCACCGATCACGCATCCGATAAGAGCGCTGGACGATGTGATGCCGTGCATGAAGTCGGTGTAGACAAAGTCCTTTGCGCCCATGAAGAATGCCTGCAGGCCTTTTTCTGCACCCGAAATTACTGCTGTATCGTATCCGAACAGCAAGCCTCCGATAACAGCGACAAGGACTATCGAAAAGAGATAGCCCTTGCTGCCTTTATTATTTGTATTTGTCATAGATTTCTCGACTATGCTCGAAATGATAATTAACAATACATGTTAAGTATAGCCTCGTAGAGCTCCTGCTTGCCGGATGTCTGCTTTGGCTCGTTTACTTCCTTACCGTAAGCGTAAACGTCCTCAAGAGTAAGCTCGCCGTCCTCGAACTTCTTTCCAAGACCTGCGTCGAAGCTTGCGTAACGTTCCTTCACCATCTGGCAGAGAGGAGACTCCTCGAGGAGAGCCGCTGCGTTCTCGAGAGCGCGTGCCATAGCATCCATTGCTGCGATGTGAGCGATGAAGATGTCCTCAAGATCGGTAGAGTTACGACGGGTCTTTGCGTCGAAGTTTGTACCGCCGTTGCCGAGACCGCCGTTGCGGATGATCTGCATCATTGCCTGAGTGAGGTCGAATGAGTCGATCGGGAACTGGTCAGTATCCCATCCGTTCTGATAGTCACCGCGGTTTGCGTCGATAGAACCGAGCATGCCTGCGTCAACTGCGCATGCGAGCTCGTGCTCGAATGTGTGACCAGCAAGAGTTGCGTGGTTCACCTCGATATTCACCTTGAAGTCCTTGTCAAGACCATGAGCCTTAAGGAATCCGATAACAGTCTCTGTGTCAACATCATACTGATGCTTTGTAGGCTCCATTGGTTTAGGCTCGATGAGGAATGTTCCGGTAAAGCCCTTTGAACGTGCGTAGTCGCGTGCAAGGGTAAGCATCATTGCGAGGTGCTCTTTCTCACGCTTCTGGTCTGTATTGAGAAGGCTCATATAACCCTCACGTCCACCCCAGAACACATAGTTTGTACCGCCGAGCTCGATTGTAGCGTCGATTGCGTTCTTGATCTGGACTGCTGCACGTGCTACAACGTCAAAGTCAGGGTTTGTAGCCGCACCGTTCATATAACGCTTGTTGCCGAATACGTTTGCTGTTCCCCAAAGAAGCTTGATGCCTGTCTCAGCCTGCTTCTCCTTGAGATATGCAACAACTTCCTTGAGACGAGCCTCATACTCCTCAACGTTTGCGCCCTCGTCTACGAGGTCTACATCGTGGAAGCAATAGTACTCGATGCCCATCTTCTGCATGAACTCGAATCCTGCATCGACCTTATCCTTTGCTGCCTGTACAGGGCATGCAGCACCGTTCCATGGGAAAGTCTTTGTTCCGCCACCGAACTGGTCAGCACCCTCTGCGCAGAGTGTGTGCCACCATGCCATAGAGAACTTGAGCCACTCGGCCATAGTCTTGCCGAGGACTACCTTCTTTGCATCATAATAACGGAAAGCCATCGGGTTTCTGCTCTCCTTGCCTTCAAACTGGATCTTGCCGATTCCAGGGAAAAATTCTTTTGTTGCCATAGTTTTATGTTTTTGTTGAGTATTACATACGTGATTTCCAGAGTTCATAAGCCTGAGTGTACTCGTCCTGACGTGCAGGCTCGATGACAGCAAGCTTTTCGAGGGTTGCGAACGCCTCGCTGTTGTCCTTGTAGATGCCCGCTCCGATGCCAGCGCCCTTTGCCGCTCCTACAGAACCGTCGGTATCATAGAGGTCGATGACCGCTCCAGTCACACCGGCGAGGGTATCACGGAAGATAGGGCTGAGGAACATGTTTGCATGTCCGGCATGGATCTTATTGACATTCATGCCCATCTGCTCCATGACCTCGATTCCATACTTGAACGAGAAGACGATGCCCTCCTGGGCTGCGCGAAGCAGATGCGCCTTGCTGTGCACATTGAAATTCACTCCGTGAACAGAACTGCCCACTTCCCTGTTCTCCAGCATACGCTCCGCTCCGTTTCCGAACGGAAGGATGCTCACGCCTGCGCTTCCTATAGGAGCAGTCGCCGCAAGGTCATTCATCTCAGCATATGAGATGCCCTCCGGAGCGACATTCCTCTTCATCCACGAGTTCAGGATACCTGTTCCGTTGATGCAGAGAAGGACGCCGAGTCGTGTCTGCTCAGGAGTATGGTTTACATGCGCGAATGTGTTTACACGTGACTTAGGGTCATAATTCACTTCTCCGAGCACACCGTATACTACACCGGAAGTACCTGCTGTAGAAGCGATCTCACCAGGGTTGAACACATTGAGTGACAATGCATTGTTAGGCTGATCACCAGCACGGTATGTCACAGGGATGCCCTCTGCAAGACCGAGCTCGGCAGCTGCCGCAGCACTCACTCTGCCCTGCTCCGCAAATGTAGGGCGGATCACAGGAATGAGAGACTCGTCAATGCCATAATAGTCGAGAAGCATCTTCGCTGTCCGCGACTCGGAGAAATCCCACATCATTCCCTCCGAGAGTCCTGATATCGTTGTGCATATCTCACCTGTGAGCTTCATTGCTATGAAGTCTCCAGGAAGCATTATCTTATAGATCTTTGAGTAGAGTTCAGGCTCATTTTCCTTCACCCATGCAAGCTTTGACGCAGTGAAGTTGCCCGGAGAGTTGAGAAGATGCGACAGGCACTGCTCATGGCCAAGGGCGTCGAACGCCTTCTGGCCGTAAGGCACGGCGCGTGAGTCACACCATATGATCGATGGCCGGAGAGGATTCTTATCCTTGTCCACGCACACAAGTCCGTGCATCTGATATGAAATGCCTATTGCCTTTATGTCCTCAGGACAAACTGCAGAAGATGCCATTATGTCGGCTGTCGCAAGCTTGAGGTTTTCCCACCATGAGGCAGGCTCCTGCTCCGCCCAGCCGGGCTTCACAGCGATGATCGCCGCTTCCGACTTAGGATAGAATGCAGACGCAACACATTTGCCGCTCTGGGCATCCACGAGGCTCGCCTTGACTGACGAACTACCGATATCGTAACCTAAGAGATACATATTATTTGTTTTAGTGTTATTATCTATGCAAATTTAATAGAAGAATGCATTCATTCTACCAGTTTGTGCCAAAAATACGTTAAGTATCATGCTATAACATTAAAACACAATTACTTAAAAACACACAATCTGCAAGAAAAATTACTATAACTATAGCCAGGAAGCCACAAAATTAAGCTTCGGAGCAAGCTCCTTGCGCCCGAATGCCGACTTATTGAGCACATACAGCCTGGCAGGCTTGTGATTGACATTCCGCTCCATTTCGTCGGTTTCCTGAAGAATGCCGGTGGTAAATATCTTCTTCCTGAAGTTCCTGTTGTCAATCTCTATTCCGAAGACAGCCTCGAGAAGATTCTGAAGCTGTCTGATGGTGAACTTCTTGGGAAGCATCTGAAAAGCGATCGGAGACCACAATATATCCTTCTGCAAGACAGAAAGCGCATCGGACAAAATGTCCATATGGTCCATTATCAGATTGTGGATCTCATCAACATTGACCCAGGTAGCACCTTTGCGGCTGGTATAGAGCGACAGTCCCTTGTCAAGCTTTACGAGAGCATAATACCCGACAGTCACGACACGGTCGGTATTGATGCCATGATACTGACATATCCATTTCAGTTCATCGGCATCAACCCTGTCAGGGTCCGAAAATATAGATGTCTGCTTGAGATACAGTCCAGTAAGTCCTGTAGCACCTTCCAGCACTCTGGAAGCTGCTTCAGGCAGAGTCTCATTCTCCCGGATCATGGCACCGGGCAGTTTCTGCCCACCATCATCATATAGAGGGTCCACAGTCCTTCGCCTCACAAGCAGCGCCTTGAGGTTCTTCCCGTCGAAACCAAAAATCACGCAGTCGACCGAGATTGCAGAGTTTGTCTGGACGTTAGTCATTGTTCTATCGCGCAATAAAGGATATGTTTTCCGAAGCCAGTCCGTCTGACTTTGCCGTAAGTCTGGTCTTGCCGGACTTATCTGCCTGGAGCACTACAAGACATTTTCCATGGAAGGCCTTCCTCTTGTTATCCTTGAAACGTTCCATAGATACGGGGTTGCCGTTGTCGACTCCGGCAATGAACGCCGGTCCGTCCGCCTCGAAAGTCACCAGATTATCTGCATTCGGACAAAGGTTTCCATCGGCATCAACGATCTCGACGGTCACAAAGCATAAGGCATCATCCTCTGCGGATTTGCCATACTGCGCCTTGGACATACGTATCGCAGCTGGCTCTCCTGCTGTCTTTATCGTCTTTCTCCTGACCTCACTGCCATCTTTTCTGGCGATGACTTCAACAGTTCCCGGCTCAAAGACTGTTCTCCACACAGTGTGCATGCAGTCTTCCGTCTTCGAACGGACTCCCTGCGACACCCCGTTCACGAAGAGTTCCACCTCATCTGCGTTGTTGTAATAGCACCACATGTCCACCTCCTGTCCTTTCTCCCAGTTCCAATGCGGGAAAAGGTGAAGGACATCCTTGTCTGTCCATTCCGACTGATAGAGATAATACACATCCTTAGGGAAACCTGCCAGATCGACGATACCGAAGAACGAGCTGCGTGCAGGCCAGCCATATGGAGTAGGCTCGCCTATATAGTCAAAGCCGGTCCATATGTACTGTCCGCTTATGAATTCATTGTCTCTTACAAGCTTGAGAGTTTCCTCGTGGGTATTGCCCCATGGAACATGGCAGTTCTCATATGAAGAACATGCAAACGACTTATCATAGAACGGTATGTCCCACCGCTCCGGCCAGATAAACATCTGATCGCTCGGCATACGATAATATCCACGCGTCATCAGGGCCGAATTGCTCTCGGTAATGATGAAAGGCTTTCCCGGGAAGTTCTTAGGAACATCAGGAATATTCTGATTGTGATAATTGAAACCTATGATGTCAAGCGCGCCGCTGCGGAAAAGATGATTGCCTGGAGCAGGCTCATTGCATCCTGCAGTGACAGGCCTTGTCTCATCATTCTGACGCACGATATCCGCAAGTTTTTCCGTCAGGAGAGAATTGACGGTCTTGTTTCCGTCATTCCTGGCAAGCATGTCTGCGGAATGCCCGAAATTGAGGATCAGATTGGCCTCCGCCAGACTCAATGTATCCGCATCTGCATGAGACCACTGCTCAAGCACTTCGTTTCCTATGCTCCACATGATGACTGACGGATGATTCCTGTCTCTTTTGATGAAGTCTTCCAGGTCACGCTCGTGCCATTCGTTGAAATATCTCGAATAATCGTGAGCGGTCTTCTTCTTCCTCCACATGTCGAAAGCCTCGTCCTGGACGATGAAACCCATCTCGTCACATAAGTCCAGAAGTTCCGGAGCGGGAGGATTATGTGCAGTCCTGATGCCGTTGCATCCCATTCCCTTGAGGATTTCCAGCTGACGGCGGATCGCATGTCTGTTTACGGCGGCTCCAAGGCATCCCAGATCGTGATGCATGCATACGCCATTGATGTCCAAAGGCTCGTTGTTCAAGGAGAAGCCTTCTTCCGGACTGAAGAAGAAATGTCTGAGACCTGTCCTGGTCTCTACCCTGTCAAGAAGTTCACCGTCAAGAGTTTCGAGCTCGGTAACCAAGGTATACAGATACGGATCATCCACACTCCACAGATGAGGCTCCGATATTCTCACCATCAGCTCGGTTTTACCTATCTCACTGACTCCGAGAACTTCCTCAACCATGCCCGCTTCCCTTCCGTTTCCGTCGATGGCTGTATGTCTCAGCCTCAGCTCCGCAGCATCATCAGCGATGACATCCGTCTGAACGAAGAAGAATCCTTCATGCAGCGAACCCATGCCACCGGTTTTCGGATCGGGAAGGTATGTCATCTTCGGGATGACGTACACACCGTAAGGCGCCACGCGAGTCCGGCCGGTCTTCAGCATCCAAACGTTACGATAAATTCCACATCCTGAATACCAGCGTGAATTCGGCTGTTCGGCATTGTCTACCCTGACAGCAACTACATTCTCCTCTCCCCAATGAAGATATTGGGATATGTCATAGCCGAAGGATATATAGCCATACGGACGGACTCCGAGAGAAACGCCATTAATGAAGACTTCGGAATTCATATATACTCCATCGAATTCCAGTCTCCACACTTTTGCAGAATCTGCTGCCGGAGCAATGAATGTCTTCCTGTACCATCCGATCCCGCCGGGCAGTGCGCCACCGCCCGTTCCTGACGGATTCTCTATGCTGAAGTCACCCTCGACAGCCCAGTCATGAGGCAATTCGAGTTCACGCCATCCGCTGTCGTCAAATACAGGATCCTCCGCCCCGGCAATGTCTCCGAGACAGAATTTCCAGTCATCGTTGAAATCCTCTCTCACGCGCACATCACCTACCTTCCCACATCCGCATGACAATATCGCCAAAAGAGCCGTAAGGGCCCATCGGTACACCTTATTCATATACACTTTACATTGCAAATACGTTGAAACCGCCGTCTACGACAGCGACAGTACCTGTAACGAACTTCGATGCGTCTGACATCAGGTAATGTATAGTGCCGCAGAGCTCTTCAGGGTCGCCCATGCGTCCGAATGGAGTCTGGCGGATCACATCCTGACCGCGCTGCGTGTATGTGCCGTCAGGGTTGGTCAGGAGGGAACGGTTCTGCTCCGTGATGAAGAATCCCGGAGCTATGGCGTTAACCCTGATGCCCTCGCCGAACTTCTTCGCGCACTCTGTCGCCATGAATGCAGTGAAGTTGGAGATGCCGGCCTTCGCTGCCGCATAGCCTGCCACGCGTGTCATAGGACGGAATGCAGCCATCGATGAGAAATTGATGATCGAGCCCTTGCCCTGACGCACCATAGGCTCCAGGAACACCTGAGTAGGTATTACAGTGCCCGTCAGATTGAGGTTCAGGACAGTCTGGAACTGATCCACCTCAAGGTCGAAGAAGTTCTTGTCAGGCGGAATGGTCGCGCCCGGCATATTGCCTCCGGCTGCATTGAGAAGCGTGTCTATACGACCATATTTTGCCAATATGTCCTCACAGTTCTTCTTAACGACCTCCGCGTCCATCACGTCGGTCTTCATGAATTCGCAAGATCCCCCTGCCGCGCAGATATCCTCTGCGATCTTGTTGCCTACATCCTCCTTGCGGCCGAGAATGATGACCTTGGCGCCCTCAAGCGACAGATATTTCGCAATTGTACGACCAAGCACTCCTGTACCTCCGGTGATTACCGTCACGTTGCCTGTAATGTCAAAAAGCTTATTCATAGAATCCTGTGATTTTATATTTAATTCCCAATTCCTTGTCTACAGCGGCCATGATGCCCTGCACCTGGCCCATCGCGAACATTCTTCCGAGGAAAGAATAACCGGCATTGTATCCCTTGGACGCATCGTCAAGCATGGTCATTCCATGATCGACTCGCATCGGCAGTTCAGGATTCGCCTGCTCGAATATGCGTACAAGCTCCACGATGTCAGCGCGGCCGCCAAGGTGACTCGCCTCAGTAAAGTCCCCATTCTCAAATATATGGCATGACCTCAGATGAACAAAATGTGTCCTTGAGGCATACTTGCGGGCCATTTCAACGACATCATTGTGGGCTCCGGCAGAAAGCGATCCGGCACAGAACGTCAGACCGTTGTGAGGATTGTCCACTGCTCCGAGGAACCACTCTATGTCCTCATCCGAGGTCACGATACGTGGAAGTCCGAGGACAGGGAACGGAGGGTCGTCCGGATGCACGCACATGTTCATGCCGCACTCTTCGCAAACCGGCATTATCGCCGAGAGGAAATATCGCATGTTTTCCCTCAGCTGATCCTTTGTGATGCCCTCATACAGCGACAGGAGCTGGCGGAACAGCTCTATCGGATGCTCGTCATCCTCACGGATGTTACCGCTTACGAAGCCCTGGGTCTTGACTATGATGTTCTCAACGAGCTTATGCTCCCCTTCCGGGGTCATCTTCTCACGAAGCGCGTCGACTTCCGCAAGGATATCCCTTTCTGCCAAGATTCCCGGAACCTTGAAAGACGCCCATTCCTCGCGGGCTCCCTCGCGTCCTACTATATATATGTCAAAGTATGCGAACTCACTGTATGAAAAATACAGGTTGGTCGTGCCGTTCGGATTAGGATGTTCAAGGTCTGTGCGGGCCCAGTCAAGCACCGGCATGAAATTGTAGCATATCGTATGAATGCCTTCTGCGGAAAGATTGCGCAGGCTCTGCTTGTAATTCTCGATCAAAGCGTCCCTGTCCGGACCGCCATATTTGATGCTTTCACATACAGGAAGGCTCTCTACCACAGACCAGCGCATTCCGTAGCCTTCAATGTATTCGCGAAGGTCGCGGATCCTTTCACGGGTCCAGACTTCTCCGTTAGGCACATCGTGAAGGGCTGTGACTATGCCCTCCACACCGATCTGCCTCAACATGGAAAGAGTGATCTTATCATTCTTCCCGAACCATCTCCAGGTCTTCTCCATGCCTATTATAATACGACCTTCATTGCCAGACCGTTATACTTCACTGTCTTGGCCTTGCCGACTCCGTCCTTGGAAACCGGAATGACATTGAATGTCCTCTCCTCGAGTCTTCCAGGGAACTCACCCTTGTATTCTCCTATAGAAAGCAGTCTCATGCTGTCGTCATAAGTGAAGTCGATCATTGCATATGCTCCCTTCTCATAATTATAGTTCACGTTCTCGTCCTCATAAAGGGTGAACGAGCCGTCAGCTCCCTGATACACATAGAGATCGATAACATCAGCAGGTTTCTCATCAGACCACTTCATGTCAGGTCCGAAAGGCACGACTGAGCCTGCACGTACATAAAGCGGCATCCTGTCGTATGGAGCGTCAACAGTCCTGCGCACGCCACCTTCCTGATACCTGCCTGTATAGAAGTCATACCATCCCTCGCATTCAGGGAAATAGATGTCGCGTGTGCGGGCGCCGTATTCGTATACAGGAGCGGCCATGAATGCCGGACCGAACATGTAAGTATCGCTGATATTCAACACATTGGCATCAGCCATGAAGTCCATCACGAGAGGACGCATGATCGTATAATCCTTGAAATATGTCATACCTGCAAGAGAGTAGATGTACGGCATCAGACGATAGCGGAGCTTCGAATAATATACTATGGACTCATATGCCGGATGTCCCTCAGGAGCGATTTCCCATGGCTCGCGGAACGGGAACTGGCCGTGCGCACGATAAAGCGGACAGAATGCTCCGAACTGGAACCAACGGGTGTTGAGTTCACGCCACTCCTTGTAGTCGGCGTTCTCCTTGCCGGTCCTTTCCCACTCCTGCTGAGCTGCAACATAACGATTCTCCACGCAGAAGCCTCCGATGTCCATTGTCCAATATGGAATGCCGCTGACAGCGAAGTTCAGACCTGCTGAAATCTGGGCCTTCATATCCTCCCAGCGTGTCGCGATGTCACCGCTCCATGTTGCTGTAGAATATCTCTGAAGACCTGCAAAACCGCTTCTGGTGAGCAGGAACACGCGTTTGTCAGGGTCTACTCCCCTCTGTCCGTTATAGATTGCATCAGCATTCACAAGCGCATATGCATTGAAGAACTCTGTAGACGATCCGAGGGCTGTCGGGCCGCAGAGGGCCTTGCGATATTCCATGTTTGTGCAGTCGCGGATGTTCGGCTCGGAAGCATCCATCCACCATGCATCTATGCCGAGAGGATAATAATGCTCATACATCTGATTCCAGAAGAGTTCGCGAGCCTCCGGAGCATAAGCATCATAGAAGCCATAGAGATATCCCTTGCCGATCCAGTCGCGGACTCCGTCCTCATATGCCTTTGTATACATCCATCCCTTTTCATCGAACTCCTTGTAGTGCTCTGTCTCCACATAGAATTTCGGCCAAACGGAAATCATCATGCGGCCGTTCAGATCATGGATAGAGTCAACCATAGCCTTAGGATCAGGGAAACGTGCAGGATCGAACTCGTGTCCACCCCAGTCTTCCTCTCTCCAATGGCTCCAGTCCATCACAATATTATCGATAGGGATATTTCTCTGACGGAAGCCCTCGAGAGCCTCGATCATCTCGGTCGATGTCTTATATCGCTCACGGCTCTGCCAGTATCCCATCGCCCATTTAGGCATGATCGGTGCCTTTCCTGTCAGTGTCCTGTATCCGCTGATGACCTCGTCCATATCGTCACCGGCTATGAAATACCAGTCCATCTGCTTTGTCATCTCGCTCCACCACTGATGCTTCGCCTGCTCCGCAGGATCAACGACATCATAAACGCGGAGGCCGCAGTATGACACCCATCCGTCAGGCTGCCACTCCACCTTGATCGGAGTCTTGACGCCTGCCTCAAGATGGACAGTGAACTTGTATGCATTCGGGTTCCAAGCCGTACGCCATCTTTCAGGAACGACGGTCTCGCCGCCCACCTTGACTGTCGTATATCCGGCATAATAAAGAATAAACTGATAATCACCGGTCTGAACAGCCTCGAGAGATCCCTCATAAGTAACATTCGAGTTGAAGAATACGAAATCCTCAGGAAGATTCACCACCTTCTCCATCTTCGGCTCGATAAGATATTCGAAATAGAGTTTCGGCTCGTCACGTACTATGGTCTGACCGTTTTCAGGGACATATGTACCTGTGAGGCAGCCCTCCTTGCCCTGAGCATCATAAAGCTTGAACACTTCTCCCAGCTGCTTGTAATCAGCAGGATTTCCGAAACGCATCATCGAATAGCTGTCCATCAGGACGCCATATCCCTTGTTGGAAACGATGAACGGCACAGATACCTTTGTATTGTACTGGAAGAGTTCCTCGTTCTTTCCCTTATAGTTGAACTCGTCTGCCTGATGCTGTCCGAGGCCGTAGAACGCCTCATCATCAGGAGACTCGAACACCTGTCTGAAGGAATATCCCTTGGTTCCTTCCACTTCTATCGGCTCAAAGGTCTTTCCGCCGCCTGCCTGCTCGGTCAGGATCGGATTACCTTCAAGGTCAGTGAACCACACTTCTCCAGTGGCCGCGCTCACACTTGCAACGATTGCTGCCGTCTCTAAAGAAACGACGCCGTCATCTTCGTATACGGTAAACTCCGGCGCACCGGTCTGAGGCACTATGATCAGGCTCTGGGGATCTGCGAACTTCCTGTCAGGCGTCGCAGACACATGGATGAGCTTCTCGCCAAGCACTTCAAGCCTCACAAGGCGCGGTCCGCCTTCTGTCGGTTCCTGGACTTTCACGGTCACTCCGGACTCGTTCTGCCTGTAGGCGCCAGCACACGAAGCAAGCACGAAAGCAGCAAAAAGAAGAGAAAGGATTCTTGTCTTCATATAGGGTTTGGTTATCAGTTATAATTCTACAAATTTAATCATATTTTATTTCACTTTCGATACATTTGCCTATATTTACGAAACCAAAACACTAAAACTACAGACATGAAACGCGCATTCCTCACCGCCATTATGGCGCTGGCACTCTATCCGTTTGCCTCAGCACAGATGAAAGTTGAAGTCAAGATCGACACTGCACCGGAAAACGGGCAGGTAATTCCAAAGGAAATCTACGGACAGTTTGCAGAGCATCTGGGTGCATGCATCTATGGAGGTCTATGGGTAGGTCCCGAGTCTGAGATCCCTAATGTAGACGGATACCGCTGCGACGTGCTTCAGGCATTGAAGGAGCTGAAGGTGCCGGTGATGAGATGGCCGGGAGGATGCTTCGCTGACGAATATCACTGGAGAGACGGCATCGGTCCTCGCGAGGACAGGCCGAGGATGGTCAACAGCAACTGGGGCGGAACCGTTGAGGACAACTCATTCGGTACACACGAGTTCCTCAACCTCTGCGAGTTGATCGGCTGCGAGCCTTACATCAGCGGAAACGTTGGTTCGGGCACCGTCGAGGAACTCGCCAAATGGGTCGAGTACATGACCGCAGCTGACGGCCCTATGGCAAGGCTCAGGGCAGAAAACGGCCGCAAGGAGCCGTGGAAGGTGAAGTTCCTGGGAGTCGGCAACGAAAGCTGGGGATGCGGAGGAAACATGGTTCCGGAGTATTATTCACATCTGTATAACCGCTACCAGACCTATTGCCGCGACTACAGCGGAAACAGGCTTTACAAGGTTGCCAGCGGCGCGTCTGACTATGACTATAACTGGACTGAAGTCCTGATGAAGAACATCGGAAGCAGGATGCACGGCGTTTCGCTGCACTACTATACCGTAAAGGGATGGAACGGCAGCAAGGGTTCTGCAACCGAGTTCAACGAAGAGGAATACTACAATACTCTCGGCAAGGCGGTCGAGGTCGAGCCTGTAATCGTGAAGCATATCGCGATCATGGACAAATATGATCCGGAAAAGAAGGTGGATCTCCTGCTTGACGAGTGGGGCACATGGTTCGATGTAGAGCCGGGCACCAATCCGGGACACCTCTACCAGCAGAACTCGATGCGCGACGCGATGGTTGCAGCGCTGAGCCTCAACATCTTCCACAAATACACCGAGAGGCTCAAGATGACAAACATCGCACAGATTGCAAACGTGCTTCAGTCTATGGTCCTCACACGTGGAGACAAGATGGTCCTGACCCCTACATACCACGTATTCAGGATGTATAATGTTCATCAGGATGCATTATATCTCCCATCTGCATGCGATGCGGAGAAGTTCACAGACGGAAACGGCCGTCAGTGCCCATATGTTGACGCGACAGCGTCACGCAATGCCGAAGGTGCAATCCATGTCACACTGACAAACGTAAGTCTTGACGAAGCCGCAATTGTCACCATAGACCTTGCCGGCAAAGCCAAGCCTCACATCACAGGAGAGATCCTGACAGCAGAGACCATCCAGGCTCATAACGACTTCGACAGACCTGACGAAGTCAAGCCTGCCGGATTCAAGGACTTCAAGGTCAAGGACGGAAAGATCTTCGTCAAGATGCCTGCGAAGTCGATTGTGGGGCTGTCTATCCTATAGATTCAGTTCCTTATCAATATCCTTCATCTTAAGTGAAAGGGCGCAGAGCAGGCCTCCGAATACGAGCAGGCCTACTCCTGCTATCACCACGACCGTAGTCACTCCCGCTCCAAGAGGATTCACCAGGACCAGGATCGAAAGCAGAAGAAGAACTATTCCGCCAGCTATCACCAGACCGCTGCCGCCAAGCTTGAAGGTCTCCATGTCACCGGCGAATGCAATGATCATGAAGCTGTGATACATCATCCATATTCCCATCATTATAGGAAGCACCATCAGGGTGACATAGGGATAGATGCACAGGAAGATTCCAAGGATAAGGTCCAGCACTCCGCCGACTATGACATAGCCTCTCATAGCGAGGTAATTACCGCTGGATGAGGCTATTATCAGCTGCGCCGCGCCAACGGCGAGCATCAGCACACCAAAAAGGATTGCCAGGGTGACATAACTTTCAAGAGGGAAAACGAATACCACGATGCCCATTGCGACGCACAGCAGACCTGCCAGCATCAGAAGCCACCAATGCTTTATAGCACGGCTGACCTTGTTTGTCAAGTTCTCAAAATGACGTTTCATAACACTAATAATTTAATCAGTGCTACGAAATGTCAACTATCGTGCTAAATGTCTATCGGTATTCGTAGAGTTTGACGTGAAGGACCTTATAATCCCCTACAGAAATACGGACGTGGCGTCCCTGATGGTCCTGGTCGCCGTTCATACGACGGATGTAGCGGAAAGATCCGTCAGGAAGGACTGACACTTCATCTACCGACCCGATGCCGCAACGGGTGAAAGCTTTGCGGCCTGCAGGCTTGGCTGCAGACTGCCTGTTTACAGATGCTCCGGAAGCGGCAAAACCATCCTCGCCAAGGGCCTGTGCCTGATCTGCGTTCTGCATTTCTGAAGCTGTCTTGAACTCCACGACAATACCGTTGCCGGCCACTACATATTCATAGTCATTCAGGCGGATGATGATCCCGCCACCTTCCGGCCACTCGGATCCGTCCGTGGCACGAGGATCCCACGGAAGCGTGAAATTGTGACGGCATGTCATTACCAGATCCCCGTCCCTGATCACCCTTTCCTTATCCTGCTGATCGAAGAGCAGACCCCACATGCGGTCCTGCCCCTGCCACTTCGTAATGAGAGGCATCATCTCGCGGAGCTTTTCATATCCCTCGACAAAAGGAGTCCCCTGTTCTGCTGAGCCGTCCTCTATGGCAAACGGGCTGATGCCTATCGCATCATGCTCACCAAGGACGTAGAAAGCGCGCACGCCGTTATTCTGCATATGGCGGGTTTCAGGAATGAAGAGAGGATTATTATGGAGGTGATATTTTGCGACCCAATCCTTGAATCCGTTGTCGTATATGTCAGGAGAGATGAAATCTATCGACGGAGCGCCTGCATGCCATATGTCTATCAGATGTGCAAGCGGACCGGCAGACGGATACTCGCCCGGCATGCGGCCACGGCTGTTCATCGCCGCATTGACAAAAAGAGGAACGTCATAGATTTCACGTGCTGACTGAGCCATCTTCTCGACATATCTGGCATAGAACCATGCCATGAATATTTCATCGGTATATATATCGTCACCGAATACTTCTGTCCATGTGCCCTTGATCCTGTTTCCATTTGCTGCCCATTTCTCTGACATATATGGATGCAATGCATCCCTATACTCTTGCAGATAAGACATAAGTTCCTCAGGAACAGGAGACTTGAAATGTCTGTCAGCAATCTTCGAATGGTCTCTCGCATCCTCGAGCATGCCGATTTCGTTCTCTATCTGGACCATGATCACAGTGCCATGATCCCTGTCGGCGTCAGCTATATGCCCAAGCCATGCCCTGAATGCAGCATTATCCGCCTTAAAGACATTCTCCGAAAAGGCGCTTGCAATCTCAAGCGGCTTTCCATCGGCCGTATAAGCACGTGGATACTTCTTGTAATCCTGCTTGAACCACAAAGGAGCGTAACAGCTCATTGAGTTCTTCCACGCTCCGAACCACAGGAAAACCACCTTGAGGTCATTCTTTCTCGCCTCCGCCAGCACCTTGTCCGTGAGCGAAAAGTCAAACTGCCTCTCGACCGGCTCCAGAAGGTCCCAGTATGCCGGCACAAGAACAGTATTCAGTCCCATCTCGTGCAGTTTTGCGAAATTGGATTCGATATCTTCGCCACACGCTGCCGAGGAGTTTCCCAATTCACCTCCCAGCACAATGAAAGGATTGCCGTCCACCATAAGCTGGACGGCATCCCCATATGTCCTAAGCGAACTGTGCTGGGCGTCAAGCGACATCACCGTAAGCATCAGCAACGCTGACAGAACTGTTTTCTTCATATTGAGTTATTTACTATTCGCCCATCAGACCGTTGGCAAAACCGGCGTAAGCATATTTGCGGTTATAGTTGAGATCCCACAAGCCTACCGGTTCCCCTGCTCTCCAGAAGCTGTTATCCGGACTGTCGAGCGGACACCACTGGGTTATGCCATACTGCTGCGCCGGCGGTACTATTTCCAGATATTTGCTTACGATGAACTGGTAATAGTCTGCCATAGACTTATGCTGTCTGTCCGTCAGCTGTGCAGTCTTGAGGGTCTCACCGGCATTGTTGACATATCCCATGTCAAGTTCCGAGATCTTTACCAGTTTGCCTGTATCCGCCATCAGCTGAAGCATCTTCACTACATGCTCCTTCTTCTTGGCCTGAGTCGTAGGATTTTCATAATATGAGATATGCATCTGAGTGCCGATACCGTCTACTTTCGTGACTCCGTCAGACTCCCAGATCTCGATCCAATGTATAAGGCTCTTGAGTTTCTTGTTGTCGTCCCAGTCTGACTCAAGGTTATAGTCGTTGATGAAGAGCTTCAACGGCTTGGTTCCTCCAAACTGCTCATAGTATTTGCGTGCATGCGCAATCGCGATACGAACATAATCCTCAGAACCGAGATAGTCCTGCCAGTAGAAGCAGTTTGCATCTCCCCACTGGGCAGACTGAAGGTCATAATATCCGTCACGGTCGTAATCAGAACCAGAAATAGCCTCATTGACCACATCCCAAGCAGATACCTTCGTTGCAGTCACTTCCATCATGCCTGCAATCCATCTGCCCATTTCAGCGGTCAGGACCTGCTTCTTTTCTTCAGGAGTCAGAGATATTATCTCATAGCTCACATCCGGCTGGATGAATGCAAAATCATCGATATAGATATCTCCGGCAAATGTTCCATAGCTGAAAACAAGCCTTGTGGCTCCTGCAGCATTGCACTTGCATGTGATCTCGACATCCTTCCAGTCCGTACCGAACTGAACTTCAGGGAAGTCTCCCGCTGACTTATAGCCGTCAACGATCTGGAACCCTGCTCCCAGCTTTCCGCTGCCTGATCCCTTGATACGGAACTTCAGCTTATATTCCTCTCCGCTGATGAACGCACGTGAAAAATCATGGGCGAACTGCACCTCCCACTGCTGCATCGCCGACGGATTAGTCGCCTTGAAGGCGCCGTCCGACACAGTAAGGGCAGAACCGTTGCCCCAGCCGTTAAACGGATGTCTGCCATCATTGAAGTCAGCCTCAAGGAGCACGGCCTCGCCCGTTGACTCAGGAAGCTCGATCATCTTGTCCTGAATGAGACTGTTCAGGTATGTGTTCTGCTGCTGAGAGTGCCATGCGAGGGTGTGACCGTACACAGTTATTCCTCTTGCATGGGCGGCGGCCAGAAAATTGCGCACTCCTGTGAAGTCCATCGTTCCGTTACTCTTGACTACGGAAGAATGCTTCATCGCATTGCCTGCAGTCATCTCGTCGAAATTCTGTCCGGCCAGATCATACAGCTTGGTATCGCCATCTATCGCAACTCCAAGAATGAATGACGGATATGCCTCACGGTCGACATATGACTTAAGAGGCCCGTACAAACTCAGGTCCGCATACGGGTCTCCGGGCTGCGTGCCCGGAGTAGTTCCGAGATTCGTTCCCGGCGTTATCGGCTTCTTTCCGCCTCCGGGCTGCTCCTCCGGCTCACATGATGCAAGCACGAAAGACGCAGCCGCGAGGCCGATCAGAAGCATATTCCTTATCTTCATTTGAATGCGATTGTCGTAAAGACTAAAGCATAGCCTTCACCTGGTTGTAAACATTCTGAGCTGTGAAGCCGAGCTTCTCGTCAAGCACCTTGTATGGAGCTGAGAAACCGAAGCTTTCGAGTCCAAATACCTTGCCGTTGCAACCTACAAGACCCTGGAGGTTGACAGGAAGGCCTGCTGTAAGTCCAAACACCTTGGCACCCGCAGGAAGTATGCTTTCCTGATACTCCTTGCTCTGGCTGCGGAAGAGACCCTCTGAAGGGCAGCTCACGATGCGGATCTTGACACCCTCCTCACGAAGGAGCTTGGCTCCTGCTGCGAGTGTAGACACCTCAGAACCTGAAGCCACGAGGATGACATCCGGATTCTCATCTGCTCCACCGACGATGTATGCACCCTTTTCAGCCTGAGTGTAATCAGTTCCCTCAGGAAGCATTTCGATGTTCTGGCGAGAGAAGATAAGACCTGTAGGAGAGTCTGTGTTCTCCATAGCCATCTTCCAGCATACGGTAGTCTCCTCAGAATCTGCAGGACGCAGTACGAGCATCGAGTTCTTTCCGCTATGGTTCTTCAGTTTCTCCATCAGACGGATCTGAGCCTCATGCTCAACAGGCTCATGTGTAGGTCCGTCCTCTCCCACTCTGAACGCATCGTGTGTCCAGATGAACTTCACAGGAAGTTCCATAAGGGCTGCCATGCGCACTGCCGGCTTCATATAATCAGAGAAAACGAAGAATGTTCCGCAGGCTGCAATCACACCACCATGCAGAGTCATACCGATACATATACAAGCCATTGTAAGCTCTGCAACGCCTGCCTGGAAGAATGCTCCGCTGAAGTCACCCTTCACGAATGCAGTAGTCTTCTTGAGGAAGCCGTCGGTCTTGTCTGAATTTGAAAGGTCTGCAGATGCGCAGATCATGTTAGGCACCTGCTCTGCGAGCTGTCCGAGAACTGCAGCTGAAGCATTTCTGGTCGCATCACCAACCTTCTGCTGAACCTTGCTCCAGTCCACCTTAGGAGCAGCTCCGCTGAACCAGTCAGCCTGCTGAGCAGCCTTCTCAGGATTAGCAGCAGCCCATGCAGCCTCTTCTGCACGACGCTCTGCCACGATAGTCTTGAGCTGAGCCTCGCGTTGTGAGTATAGTTCCTTCACCTCATCAAAGATGACGAACGGTTCGTCTGGATTTCCTCCGAGATTGACGATGGTATTTCTGAACGCATCACCGCCAAGAGGTGCTCCGTGAGTCTTGCAGTTACGCTCGAAGCTCTGATTGTCGGCAGTCTTCGCGCCCTTGCCCATCACGCACTTTCCGATAATGAGTACAGGACGGTCTGTAACGGTCTTGGCCTCATCGAGAGCCTGACGGATCTGGCAGCAGTCGTTTCCGTTGATGGCGATGACATGCCATCCCCATGCGCGGTATTTCATTGCAGTATCCTCATCCATAACATCACGACACTCCGTAGACAGCTGGATGTCGTTCGAGTCATAGAACATCACAAGGTTGCCGAGTCCGAGAGTTCCCGCCACGCGACCTGCGCCCTGCGAGATCTCCTCCTGGATACCTCCGTCAGAGATATATGCATAGATTGTCTCCTTCGCGAATGTAGGGTTTCCTGTGCGCTCTGCAAGGAATTTTGCCGCAATCGCAGCTCCAACTGCAAACACGTGACCCTGACCGAGAGGACCGGAGGTATTCTCGATGCCGCGCATAACGTCAACCTCTGGATGGCCAGGAGTAGGCGAGCCCCACTGACGAAGCTGCTGGAGTTCCTCAAGTGAGAACTTTCCTGTCAATGCGAGCTGAGAATAAAGCATCGGAGCCATGTGTCCCGGATCGAGGAAGAAACGGTCACGTCCCTCCCATTTAGGGTTTGCCGGATCATACTGGAGATACTCTGAATAAAGGACATTGATGAAGTCTGCTCCACCCATTGCTCCGCCCGGGTGACCTGATTTCGCCTTTTCTACCATGGAAGCCGCCAGAATTCTGATGTTGTCGGCAGCAAGATTCATTACCTTAGTGTCATTCATAATCATATAGGATATTATTAATTCCGATTTAAAATCTTGCGAATATAATAATTTTTATACAAGTGTCGCGAAATTAATTATCTTTGTGTTGCATATAACACTAACCACATGAAACGCACAATCGCATTCCTTATCTCCATCATTGCCGTAACGACAATGTATGCAGGAGTCAGGCTTCCTTCTGTAATCAGCGACGGGATGGTCATTCAAAGAGGACAGCCTATACTCATATGGGGCTGGGCCGACAGCGGCGAAAAGTTCGAAGTTAGCTGGCAGGACGTCAGTTATCCTGTAGAGGCTGACGAGAACGGAAACTGGCAGATAACATTCCCGGCAATGAATGCGGGAGGTCCTCACACGCTCAAGGCAGACACATTGGAAGTCAAGGACATACTGATAGGAGACGTATACCTCTGTTCAGGCCAGTCTAACATGGAGCTCCCGGTCAGACGTGTCACTGACCTGTTCGCAAAGGAAATTGCCGAATACGAAAACAATGCGATAAGACAATTCATTGTTCCTAAGGTAACTGACTTCAACACCGAAAGAGAAGATACTCCTCAGGCTTCATGGACTCCTTGCGACCAGGAAAATGTAATGGAGTTTTCTGCGTTGGCATATTTCTTCGCAAAGGAGATCCACGCAAAGACAAAAGTGCCTGTAGGAATAGTCAATGCAAGCTGGGGAGGCACCCCAATAGAAGCATGGATGAGCGAAAGAAGCCTTCAGGCATATCCTCACTACATCAATGAGAAACAGCTGTATGAGGATGAGGGCTATATGAAGCGTATCAAGGTCATGGAAGGTGAGCACTTCCATCGCTGGAACTCGATCCTATATGCGAACGATCCGGGATACCACGGACAGGAGCCTTGGTTCTCGGAAAGCTACAACGACCGCAACTGGCCGGAGGTGGACATGTTCTCAAAAAAATGGGGAAATGACGGGATGAACCCAAGAGGAGGCTCACACTGGCTGAGGAAAAGTTTCAAGGTATCCAGAAAGATGGCCGGAAAGGAGGGCATCCTCAGACTTGGATGCATCGTTGACGCTGATTCGGTCTACGTAAACGGACAATTCGTCGGATCGACAGGCTATCAGTACCCTCCTCGCATCTACAGAATACCGGAAGGTCTCCTGAAGGAAGGAGAAAACAATATCACCGTCAGAGTGGTAAGCAATGGCGGACAGCCATCATTTGTACCGGAGAAACCCTACAAGATAATAATTGGCAAGAAAGACATCAAGCTGGAAGGCAAGTGGAAGTACAGGATGGGAGCCCCAATGCCGCCGGCTCCATCCATGATGTTCTTCTGCTATAAGCCTGTATGCCTGTACAATGCCATGATATCCCCATTGAGGAACCTGCGTTTCAGCGGCGTATTATGGTATCAGGGGGAATCTAATGTGGACAGGAGAAATGAATACGCAGACCTGCTTACAAAGATGATGCAGGACTGGAGAATGACCTTCATGGCCCCGAACATGCCGTTCTACATTGTGGAATTGGCTGAATTCCTGCACAAGGACGATAAAGCAGGAAGAGCAGCATGGGACTATATGCGCGAGCAGCAGGCAAAAGCAGCAAAAGAAAACGCAAATGCTGTATTGATCAAGAACAAGGATCTCGGAGAATGGAACGACATTCATCCTCTTGACAAGAAGACTCTCGGAAAAAGAGCAGCTAAAGCTGCAATAGATGATCTGAAGAAAAACAACTAAAATCAATAACCACATGTCACAATCAAACAACGAAGCGAAAGGCTTCTACAAATTGTCGTGGATCCAGCGCATCGGCTTCGGAGCCGGCGACATGGCACAGAACCTCATCTATCAGACTGTCAGCATCTGGTTGCTGTTCTTCTACACCAACGTCTATGGCATCAGTCCGGCAGCTGCCGCGCTCATGTTCCTGATAGTAAGGCTCGTCGACGTAATCTGGGACCCTCTCGTAGGCGCCTTTGTCGACAAAGGCAACCCGAAATGGGGAAAATACCGTTCATGGCTTATCCTCGGCGGAATTCCGCTTGCAGGACTGGCGATACTCTGCTTCTGGAACGGGTTCAGCGGATCGCTGGTATACGCCTACGTCACATATGTAGGAATGAGCATGTGCTACACATTGGTCAACGTGCCTTATGGAGCATTGAACTCATCCCTTACAAGAGACACCGAGGAGATCACAATCCTCACTTCTACACGTATGTTCATGGCCAATCTCGGCGCCCTGATCGTGAAGTCGCTCCCTATGGTGATCGCGATCTTCGCTCCTATGGCGGCAGATGGAACAGCCATCATCGACAAGCCTGAGTCGGCTTCCGCATGGTTCATCACCATGACCATCTTCGCTCTGGCAGGTCTCGCCCTTCTGGTCTTCTCGTTCTCTCAGTGCAAGGAAAGGGTCGTGATGGACAAGAAGGAATCAGAGAATGTGAAGGTCAGCGACCTTTGGATGGAGTTCCTCCGCAACCGTCCTCTCAGGGTGCTTGCGTTCTTCTTCGTCACAGCATTTGCCATGATGAGCATCGGAAACGCTGCTGATGCATATTTCATGACATATAATGTCGGAGCCACCCCTATGATGACAACTGCATTCATGTGGCTCGGCACCATCCCGGCATTCATATTCATGCCTCTTGTACCTGCAATCAAGCGCAAGATCGGAAAGAAGGGAATGTTCTACCTCTTCCTCGGAACAGCAGTGGCAGGTATGGCCATGATGTACATATTCGTGTCAGTAGAGGCCCTCAAGCAGTTCTGGCTCCTCTGCATCGCACAGTTCGTAAAGAGCACAGGCATCATCGTGGCTACAGGATACATGTGGGCTCTGGTTCCTGAGGTAGTATCATACGGAGAATATACTTCAGGACGCCGCATCGCCGGCATCGTGAACGCTCTCACAGGCATATTCTTCAAGGCCGGAATGGCCCTCGGAGGCGTTGTGCCTGGCCTCGTACTCTCAATCGTAGGATTCGACGCAGCGCTCTCGCACCAGACTCCTCTCGCAGAGCAGGGCATCCTCTGGCTTGTATGCGTGATACCTGCAGTCCTTCTCGTCCTCGCAATGTGGATCATCTCGAAGTATGAACTTGAGGACGACGTAATCGACAAGATCAACATGGAAATCGAAGAAAGAGCTAAAAACCAATAAATTATGAGAAACACGCTTATTCTTGCAGCCGCATTGCTGGTTGCTTCTTGCGGTGCAGCCGAAGAAAAGGGAGTAAAAGACGCATTTGAAGGCAAGTTCTACATCGGAGCAGCCCTCAATGCATCGGAAATCGTCGGTGCAGACACAGCCGGCGTCGAAATCCTCAAGAAACATTTCAATTCCATCGTAGCAGAAAACTGCATGAAATGCGAGGAAATCCATCCACAGGAGGATGTATACAACTTCACTCTTTCCGACAAGTTTGTTGAGTTCGGTGAGGAGAATGACATGTTCATCATAGGCCACTGCCTCGTATGGCACTCGCAGCTTGCAAAATGGTTTGCATATGACGAAGAGGGCAACTATGTGACCCCTGAAGTCCTCAAGCAGAGGATGAAAGACCATATCACCACAATCGTGACACGCTACAAGGGACGCGTACACGGCTGGGATGTAGTAAATGAGGCAATCGTGGAGGACGGTTCATACAGAAAGAGTCCTTTCTATGAAATCCTCGGCGAGGAGTTCATTCCATGGGCATTCGAGTGTGCACACGCTGCAGACCCTGACGCAGAGCTTTATCTGAACGACTACGGAATGAATGTCCCTGGCAGACGCGACACTTATGTCAAGCTCATCAATGACCTCAAGGCTCGCGGCCTGCGCATCGATGCAATCGGAATGCAGGGCCACATGGGCATGGACTACCCTACTGTCGAGGAGTTTGAGACAAGCCTCCTCGCCTATGCAGGCACAGGAGTGAACGTAATGATCACAGAGTGGGACATGTCAGCGCTTCCTACAGTAAACATGGGTGCGAACATCAGCGACATCGAAGAGTTCAAGGCCAGCCTCAACCCATATCCGGACGGCCTTCCTGAGGAAGTTGCAGCAGTATGGAACGAGAGAATGAAGGCATTCATGGACCTCTTCCTCAAGCATTCCGACAAGATCACAAGAGTTACAGCATGGGGTATCAGCGACGATGACTCATGGAAGAACGGATGGCCTGTAAGAGGCCGTACGGACTACCCTCTCCTGTTCGACCGCAACCTCGAGCCTAAGCCATTCCTTAACGAATACACTAAATAACAACCGATATGAAGACACCTAAGAGATATCTCGTTCCAGCCGACTATATGGCAGATCCTTCCGTTCATGTATGGGACGGTAAATTATACATCTACCCTTCACACGACTGGGAGTCCGGTATCGCAGAGAACGACAACGGAGACCACTTCAACATGAAGGACTACCATGTGTTCAGCCTCAACGGAAACGACCCTATGACATCTGAAGTAGTTGACCACGGAATGGTCATGGAAGTGGCGGACATTCCATGGGCAGGACGCCAGCTCTGGGACTGCGACGTAGCCAGGAAAGACGGAAAGTACTACATGTACTTCCCCCTCAAGGACAAGAACGACATCTTCCGTCTCGGTGTTGCCATAAGCGACTCGCCTACAGGACCTTTCGTTCCTCAGCCCGACCCGATCAAGGGCAGCTACAGCATCGACCCTGCAATCCTCGAGGAAGACGGGAAATATTATATGTATTTCGGCGGCCTCTGGGGCGGACAGATGCAGAGATACAAGGACAACAAGGCTCTCGAAAGCGCATATCTTCCTGAGGGCAAGGAGGTTTCAATCCCTGCACGTGTGGTACGCCTCAGCGACGACATGCTCGAGTTCGCAGAAGAGCCGAAGCCTGTAGTCATCGTGGACGAAGAGGGCAAGCCTCTGACAGCAGACAACCCGTACCGCTTTTTCGAGGCATCATGGATGCACAAATACAACGGGAAATATTATTTCACATACTCTACAGGTGACACCCACTACCTCTGCTATGCGATCGGCGACAATCCGTACGGACCTTTCACATACAAGGGAGTGATCCTTACTCCGGTTGTGGGATGGACTACACACCACTCTATCGTGGAGTTCGGCGGCAAATGGTGGCTCTTCCATCACGACAGCGTCCCTTCAGGCGGAAAGACATGGCTCCGCAGCCTCAAGGTGTGCGAACTCAAGTACAACGAGGATGGAACAATCCAGACAATAGAAGGACTCGATGAATAAGTTTTTCATATCAATGGCAATCGCGGCTGCGGTTGCCATTATAGGATGCAGCAAAAGCAATGATGACGGCACATGGTTGCTTGACGGAAGCCCGAAGGTAAATGCTGAAGTTGTTGTTGACGAGACACTGGATCTGGTCAATGACGGATTCATGATCAAGGACACTCCGGAAGGACGCAAGGTCCTTGCCAGGACTGAGATCGGAGCCCTGTACGGCACATACGCTCTCCAGAGGCTGGAGCGTACAGGTCAGGCAGACGGCGTTCTTGACATCAAGGAGGAACCGTCCTTCGAAAGACGTATCCTTAACCATTGGGACAACCTGAACAACACCATCGAAAGAGGTTATGCAGGATGGTCCATCTGGCATTGGGGTGAACCTGTTCCGGTTGAACTGATAAAGGAATATGCAAGGCTGAATGCATCCATAGGTATCAATGGAAGCGTGCTCAACAACGTGAACGCCACTCCGGAAATGCTTCGCAGAGACTACCTGGAAAGAGTTGCAGAGATTGCTGACGTGATGCGTCCATACGGAGTCAGAGTATACCTGTCGGTCAACTTCTCGTCTCCGGCCGCCCTTGGCGGTCTGCCGACTTCGGATCCTCTGGACCCTGCAGTTCAGCAGTGGTGGAGATCGAAGGCTGAAGAAATTTACAGTTTGATCCCGGATTTCGGAGGCTTCCTCGTAAAAGCCAATTCTGAGGGACTCCCCGGCCCGCAGGACTTCAGCCGCACCCACGCGGACGGAGCAAACATGCTTGCTGACGCACTTGAACCATACGACGGAATCGTCATGTGGCGCGCATTCGTATACGCGCCGAACAGCCCGGACAGGGCAAACCAGGCATATGACGAGTTCATGCCTCTTGACGGAGAGTTCCGCGACAATGTGCTGATACAGATCAAGAACGGTCCGGTGGATTTCCAGCCTCGCGAGCCTTTCAGCCCGCTTTTCGGCGGAATGACAAAGACTGCGATGATGGTCGAGTTCCAGATCACTCAGGAATATATGGGAGGTTCCAACCATCTTGTATACCTTTCGACGCAGCTGGAGGAATGTCTGGACAGCGACACTCATTGCGACAATGAATACTCGACCGTGGCCGAGATCACTTCAGGAAAAGCTTATCCCGAAGTATACAACACCACAGCCATTGCAGGAGTCGCAAACATAGGACGCGACAAGAACTGGTGCGGACACTATTTCGCCCAGTCTTCATGGTATGCCTTCGGTCGCCTTGCATGGAATGCGGAGCTTTCTTCTGAAGAGATCGCCCGCGAATGGCTGCAGCAGACCTTCTCCACCGAGCCGGAATTCGTGGAGCCTGTGCTTGACATGATGATGACTTCCCGTGAGACAGCAGTCGACTACATGATGCCTCTCGGACTCCATCACATATTTGCCGGCGAGCATCACTATGGCCCGGAGCCTTGGTATGAGCCCGAAGGAGCACGTCTGGACTGGCTCCCGAAATATTACCACCAGGCCGGACCTGACGGCATAGGATTCGACAGGACACGCAGCGGAAGCGGCAATGTGGACCAGTATCACGAGCCGCTTGCGTCAATGTACAACAGCCTTGAGACATGTCCGGAAGAGCTGCTGCTCTGGTTCCACCATATACCTTGGGACCACAGGATGGCATCAGGCAGGACATTCTGGGACGAGATGTGCCACAGGTATGACAGAGGCGTGAAGAAAGTACGCGAATATCAGGCTGTCTGGGATGCAGCAAAGCCTTATGTCGACGAGGAGCGTTGGGAGGCCGTAAGGGCCAAGCTCGAAATTCAGGAGAGCGACGCCCGCTGGTGGCGCGACGCCTGCGTCCAGTATTTCGGAGAGTTCTCAGGCATGCCGGTTCCGGCAGATGTGGAACAGCCGGAGCGACCGCTTGAAGAGCTTAAGAAGATCAAGCTCAACATGAAGCATCATAACTGATATAGAGATCTGTATATATGAATATCGTCCGGAAAATAGGGTTATCAAAGCGGTATGGCAAATCCATATATGCCATATCAGCTGTATTGACTGTGGCTGCATCCTCCCTTGTCTTCTTCAATCCTTATGCAATCCCGACGTGTGTACTGCTGAAACTGGTCAGCATCCCGATCATCCTGTATCTGTATACAACATTTACAAAGGAAACGGAAATATACTTCTATCTCAATCTTGGTATCAGCAGGAAAGAATACCGTTTCATCCCGTTTGTGGTAGAATTCATAGGCTTCATATTATTTATAACCCTTATAGCATATATCGGTGATGCAATCCGTTAACAGGCTCCTTGTAGATAGTGTTCATCTGGAATTTGATAAGTTGGAAGTGCTTCAGAGCGCTTTCATCACTGCCCGGACCGGCAGAGTGACCGGCGTGCTCGGCAGGAACGGCTGCGGGAAATCGTGCCTCTTCAAATGCATCATGGGCGGAATCGAGCCTCAGAACATATTCATACGTTTCAATGATGAGCCTGAAACCGATTACGGACATATCGGCAAACGGGTGAAGTTCCTCCCGCAGCATGTGTTCATACCAAGCGACATGACCCTTGGTGAAGCATTCAAGCTGTACGGTGTCGATTATGACGGACTGGTGACTTTTGACAACAAATACCACACATATCAGAAACTGACAGCCGGAGAGCTGTCTGGCGGTGAGGTCAGAGTTGCAGAAATGTATATGGTCCTGAACTCAGATTCAGAGTTCTGCATACTTGATGAGCCATTTTCAAATGTAGCACCTAAGTATGTGGAGAAGATGCAGGAACTTATCCTGGAACATAAAGCCAGTAAAGGTATCATAATCTCCGATCACATGTATGAATCAGTCATTGGCATAACAGACGACCTCTTCTTACTTCGCGATGGCTATACATTCCCGATAAAATGCAGGGAGGATCTGATCCACCATGGGTATATACTTCGATAGATTTGAATGAACATGAAACAAGTGTTGACAACCATAGCTTTACTGATAATCTTAGTCGGATGTTCCACCAGTAAACAGTCTTCAGAAGGAAGCAATGAAGTCGTAATCATAGTCGACGGCCTCGCCTACTCCGACAGGTTTTACTTTGAATATGGGAAGGAGGAGGGAGCCTATTCGATGAGGACGAATCATGCTCCATTCACATATCTTTCAATCGCACCTGAAGAAGACGTCACTGACATACGAGAAAGCGGTGATACGACCACTGTGACCTTGGATGCAGAGTGGATGTTTGTGAAATACAATTTCAATCCTCATGCATCCAGCGACTTTATTGCCCATAAGGGCGATACGGTGCGGATCAGGAGGGATACGTCAAAGATTTATTCACGAGCGCAACCTCAGATCAGCATACTGAATCGAGATGCAAAGCCACTTGATACTGAATACCGCAAGGCATATCTGGATAGGTTCGGTTCATACGAAGGACTGACAATCGAAGAGGTGGAAAACCACCATACTTTGCTGTGGGATATTTATGACTTCGACTTTACACAGGGATTCAAAGCCTGGAATGAGTATGGAATGCGGCATAACGGCGCCATCGTGGAAACTCTTGAGAAAGAAAATATCTGGATCGATTCGTTGAATACCGCCGGAATGTTCTCTGAGCCGGCATACAGATATTTCAAGGAAAGGAACAGATGGTCGCTCAAGAAGCGTAAAGTATTCGGGTACAAGGGATCAGTTGCAGAGGCAGTTGCAGATTCCATTTTCAGAGCGGACTATGACAAGGACAGATTCGATTCTGATGTATATGGATTCTACAAAGGATTCATGAACTCTGTTGCGTATTCAAGCTACTTCCCTAAATATATACAGGTCTCACAAGGAAGCACATGCGACTGGGAATACACATATACCAAGTTGCAGAAGGATACTCTTATCAAGGGTTCGAGTCTATATGATTCATTCCTTATCATGACTCTTGATGGTATGGTTCAGGACTTCCCGAAACACAAGAGCAAGAAGTATGTGGATATGACAGTTGCAAACGTGGATTCGACTTTGGCACATACGCTGAAAGAAAGGTATCATGATGCATTTGCTGAAGATATGATGGTCGAGAACGAAGTGCTTCTGATGAGTCCTGACGGCAGGAAGACCACATTGGATAAAGTGCTGCAAGGGGTAAGAGGCAAGGTGGCATATGTCGATTTCTGGGCCTCATGGTGCCGTCCTTGCTGCGCAGAGATGGATCCGGCAGCGGAGCTTCGCGAAAGGATGAAAGGCAAGGATATTGAATTCATCTATCTGTCAACTGACGAAGACCACAGCAAGATGTGCGGAGCACTAGACGAGCTGAAGCTTACAGATTGCAAAGTCTATCGCATCCTTAACCCGAAAGCCGCTAAGTTCATGTATGAGTATAACATCCAACTTATTCCTCGCTACATGATTATCGACAAGAACGGAAAAATCGTCAATGACAATGCTCCGAGACCCTCATCGGAGGAAATTGCACATATCCTGTCAGAGTTCCTTTGAAAGGTAAAACAAAACAAATCCACACAGACCCGTCAATTTTGAGGATTTGCCGCTCAAAATGCCAATCAAATCCTCAAAAGAAGCAAAAAACGTGAATTTAAGACTGTATTTCAGGTATATAACTTGTCGAAGTAGACGGCATGGCCTTCCATCAAGCCGACTCCGAACAGGCAAAACGTGATGAACAGAAGAACTCCATTTTAGATAAGGCTGGAATTCCACTACTTCGACTTTCCACAGACGGCAGCAACGAAAAGAGTAAGATAATCAATGCATTAAGCAGATAGTTTCTGATATTTTTGCAACATAATTTGCAAATAAATGTTGCAAAAATGTCCCGTTTTTTGCGTAAAAAAACGGGACAAACTATTTAATTTCAAGTATATTCGATCTTTAGCAGAACTACTCTAACGACATTATGTACAAGAAACTTTTGAATCCGGAGCAATATGAAACATCGCAATTTGCCAAACTGCCGAACAGCATCACGCCAAATTACCGAAAAATTTAATGCCAAATTACCGAAAATTAAAATAATAGATTAATTTTGTGAGCATTAAGATTTGGAACGATGAAGAATTATAGACGCAGAATAATGGACACCTTGCTGGAAAAGAAGCTCCAGGAGAAAGGCGCTGTATTAATTGAAGGTCCTAAATGGTGCGGAAAGACGACCACTGCCGAAGAGATTGCTACCAGTAAGATTATGTTAGCCAAGCCTGACATCAAGGAGCATTTCAAAAGCCTGCTGGAAATCGACACAGATGCAGCACTTGCCGGTGAAACACCAATGCTCATCGACGAGTGGCAAACTGTTCCTAAGTTATGGGATGCAGTACGATATACTGTTGACCATCGTCATGCTATGGGACAATTCATCCTCACAGGTTCAGCAGTACCTGATAAAGATGCAGAAAAAGAAAGAGAACACTCTGGTACAGGTCGCTTCGCCTGGCTTACTATGCGTCCAATGACATTGTTTGAGTCAGGAGAGTCGAACGGAACGGTAAGCCTTGGTGAACTATTCCAAGCTCCCGAAAAGATTCTACAAAAGAATGCTCTGAAACTTTCTGACATAGCATTCCTCATATGCCGAGGTGGTTGGCCAATTGCTGTTGGTTTGCCAGAAGAAGCCGCATTGGAACAGGCATTTGACTATTACGACGCAGTTACTAAGGAAGACGTCACCAACGTGGATGGGGTCAAGAGGGCTTCTGAAAGGGTTCAACGCCTTATGCGCGCATATGCCCGTCATCAAGGTACACAAGCATCTATTGCTACCTTAAAGGGAGATCTTAAAAACAATGATACTACAACATTGGACGAAGACACTATAAGTTCATACCTTGATGCATTGAGAAAAATCTTTGTCGTTGAGGATATGCCTGCCTGGAACCCGAATCTACGTTCAAAAACCGCGATCCGTACTACAGACACTCGATACTTTGTGGATCCATCGATTGCAACAGCTGCACTTGGGCTTGGGCCTACTGATTTGATGAACGATCTTAATTCAATGGGATTCTTCTTTGAAGCTATGTGCGTAAGAGATTTACGTGTCTTTACAGAAGCCTTGAATGGTAAAGTCTACCATTATCGTGATAAGAGCGGATTGGAGTGTGATGCCGTAGTACATCTTCGCAACGGTCAATATGGCCTAATTGAAATCAAACTAGGAGGAGATTCTCTGATTAAGGAAGGTGCCGAAACACTTAATGAATTAGCTAATCAGATCGACACAACACGTATGAAGTCTCCAGCTTTCAAGATGATATTAACAGCGACTGGCGAATATGCATACCGTCGTCCTGAGGATGGAATATATGTTGTTCCTATTGGATGTTTGAGACCGTAATAATAAAGTTAGATAATTAAATAATTTGGTCATGGAAGTTACAAGAATCATCCACCCTATCGGTCAAGGAGCATTTTATACAGAAAGTATTAAGACAAACGACAATCTTTACAATGTCGTTTATGACTGTGGTTCTGGAAATCACAAATATACCCCTAAGAGATTGAAGCAGGACATAGCATCATTCTATAACCCTGATGATGTCATAGACCTTCTTTTCATATCACATTTCGACAATGATCACATAAACGGTATCAGAGAATTGAAGAAACGAACATCAAATATTCGTAATATCGTTGTGCCACTAATTGAAGAGAATGATTTCTGGTACTATCAGATTGAGAATCCAAGTTTTGAAACATTTTATAGATCATTGAGTGAGATTGCCGATTCGGCGGTATACAGAGTAAAGCCATATAATGAAGACGAAGAAGAAAATAATATCCCAATAAACGACGTTGCTCCAATAATTCTTTCGGAAAATGGAAGAGTCGATAAAAAAGTTAGTTGCACTACTAAATTTGCATTAGCACCTCACATAGATTGGTATTATATAACCTTCAATTACGACCAGCAAATCAGACTTACAAAGTTACAAAATGAATTAGCCATTCAAGGCATAACAGAGGATATATTGAAACAAGGATGGGGCATTATGGAGCAACATCTAAAAGAGATAAAGCAGGCATATAAAAGAGTAACAAAAGATGGGGCCAATAATTCATCACTGATAGTATATTCCGGAGGTATGTATAACAGCTACAACTGCAGAAGACATAAAATAAGACAGCCTAATTGCAACTGTTTTGGCAGATTCGAGTTCCTAGAATCAGAAGGATGCCTATATTTAGGGGACACAGATCTGAATCAACCTAAACTATTGGATACATTAATAAATAGGCTAAATTTAGTTATTGATCGAATTTCAACAATTCAGATTCCTCACCATGGGGCATACAAAAATTTCAATCCTAACATAATGATGCTTAATGCAAATTGGCAGGATTTTTTTGTTTCATTTGGGAACACAAATTCTTATGGTCACCCTTCCGTGAAAGTAGTATCGACAATAACTCGACAAAGCAACCTGTTTGCTATAACGGAAAATCGAGACAGCGTTTATATTCAAATTATTAAGAAGAGATAATCTACATTTTATATCATCTCCAATGGGAACAGACTAAAACTCCAGCCTGTTCCCATTACTATTTGTTCAGTGATATTCACTACATATAATTGTGATTAATTCGTACATCCTTATTTCATCCTCCCCTCCTAGAAAACAAGTCCATAGCCTCATGAATGGTTTTATCGGTAATGGCGATATAGGGGCGCATAGCGGCTTCGTTGGCGTGTCCGGTGATCTTCTGGATGACAGTGGCGGGGATGCCGAGCTCGAGGGAAACGCATATGAAGGTGCGGCGGGCTCCGTGGGTTCCGAGGAGTTACCATTTAGGGTATACTTCAGCGTATCTTACACGTCCCCTATGATTTCCATAAATGCACAGAAAACAGAATCGGCCTCTGAAGTACTTCAGAGGCCGATTAGAAACAAAAAAGGCGGTTAAAAAACCGCCTTTGTGCTCCCCCAGGGGGAATAGTCTATTATGTAATGTACTGATAATCAAACACCGTTAAAAGCCTCACAACAGAAAACCCAACAGTCAGGACTGATTAAAGTTTTCAGTTCGATAGAGTTCGATACAGTACAAAATTAGTCAATTATATGATCATGTCCTTGAGTTTCAGTACGATAGAGTACGAAAGAAGGCAGTGCACATAATCTTGATAAGAACTTGATACATTCTGTAAGGGGTTACAAATGTAGCCCTTTTCGGGGAAAATTGCAAAAAATTCTATCGAACTCTATCGAACTTTAATGAACTATCGCAGAATTTGGAAAGAGCCAGAATCATCTCCTCCGGGGAGACGAACCTTTGAGAAAAAGGGACTACAATTTCAGTGATAATTTTGATGAAAATCCTCTTGATTCCTGAAGCATTTCGCTGAGGTCTTTATGCTTCTGATAGAGGTGCGACATATCCGCAATCTGTTTGTCAGGGAGCATCATTTTTATGGATGAAAATGCCTTCTTTCCGGCTGTATCATTGTCGAGGAAACAGACGATCTTGTCGTGCAGTCTGAGGTAGTCAGACGCCCTATTCAGATTGGATACTGAGTTCAGGACAACTACATCACAGGAAGGGCAAAGGGAAGACTGCAGGACCTGCCAGGAGAGGAAGTCGAAGAAGCCTTCAAAGACCAGAACTGATGAAGAGGATGGAATGTCCGTGCGTACTCCTTTATCATTTACAGTGGTGATTCCGGCTGTTGTTGATGATTTGTATCCTGAGGGTGATTTGAGGGCATATCCTCCTGCATTGTTCTCAAATCCTATCAGCGTGAAGGTCTGATGCCGCTGCTGGTTTCTCATTATGATTTCCCGGCAGTATTTCCTGGCGAGATCTTCCGGTATTTTCCTTGACTCGAAATAGTTCAGAAGGTAGTCACTCTGGATATTCCGGACAGTACGGACCATATTCGTTCCTGATGTGCGGGATGTCTTTTCGGCCTCGTCCGGGACCAATGTAGGGTCAAGTCCGGCGATGAATCTGTATGCCTCCTGCATACTGCATTTCTTCGCAAGCATCACCAGCTGCACATTGGTTCCTCCCATACTCGCACCGTGATCAAACCAAATATTTTTGGCACGATCGATATGGAGTGAGGCGACCGTTTCATCTCTGAATGGGGAAAAATACATATCCCTGCCACCTTTCTTGCATCCCAAAGCCTCAAGCACACTCTCAATAGGAAAGTTATAGAACGGATTATCGAACATATTTCAAACTTTATCGAACTCTATTGTACTATATCAAACTATTTTTACTATATTTGTCAAGTAAAACTTGTCATTGTCAAATATAAATTGACCTGACAAAGAAAAGAACAACTGACTGAAACAGCAAATATTACAGGTTTTTACGATGAATTCAGAGCCAAACAACAACGTAACCCTCACGACAGAAGACAGCAGCAAGAAGAGACTTCATCCGGTAAGGCGTGTCCTTTTCGAGGAGAATGTTTCATATGCACAACTCGCCCAGGCCTGTAAATGCAGCAAGCAGAATATGAGTCTCAGGTTCATAAATGATGACTGCAAGCTGTCAGATATGGAAAAGATGGCTGAGGCTCTTGGTTATGAGTTCTCTTGGAAACTCACCAAGAAGAAGACCCAAAGGGCCAAACGACTATAGTTAATAGCCCACGACTTCATTATAAATAAAATGCTGTATATCATCATTGACATACAGCATTTTATTTATGATTAACCGACCTAACGTGAGAGTTACTACTCAACAAGTTCAGTAATATCTATCAGAAATTTCTCATTAAACGAATGACCTTCTCGCTCTATCCTATTTTCTCCAAAAGACACAGCAGATACATACATTGATGATCCTCCGAGAAGTTCTTTATTCTCGCTGAAATGTAATGAAAATTCGAACTTCAACGTAATATCTTGAGTATCTGACTTGAATTTGAGGGTAGAATGCCCCTTCGCAGATAATTTGTCCTCACTCCATTCCAATTCGTTCTGATTAGGACGAGGCACATTAAATTCTATGCACTTCGTATTTACTCCATTCACATCCATAGACTTTGGGTGAAACACTACTTCAGCACCAGAGTTCTCATTGTGCGAGATGTTTAACAACTCTATATCGCCCCAATAATCATCAGGATATGTAATTGTCACTTCACGACTTTGTGCAGAAGTAACCATCATCTGATATTCACTCTCTTTATTACAAGAGATTAGACCAAGTGCCACTGCAAATAGTCCGATAAATGAAAGTTTGTTTAGTGTATTCATAAAATTTGTATTTGGTTTACTCCATATACGCAGAGAGAGATTATTTACTGCCACCGAGAATAAACATTTTTGAGCATCCCGGAAGTATTTGTATTTTTATGCGTATAATTGTATAGAGTGAAACCTATGAATCTTGCAACAGAAGATGCCATACTAGCATCACAATGTGCTGAAGGAAACGAAATGGCAAGAGAAAGGCTGTATAAAGAGTATGCAGCCAGGGTTTATATGCTCTGCGTGAGATATATAGGAGATGGTGACTTGTCAAAAGATCTTATGCAAGACTGCTTTATCCGCGTATTTGAAAACATCCGAAAGTTTGACTCAAGTAAGGCTTCACTCAGAACCTGGATATCACATATAACCGTCAATTATATAATTGACTATTTGAGAAGAAATCGCAAACTGTCTTTTGTCTCGATAGACGAACATATATTAGACATTCCGGAGCCAGAAAAGGATGACTTTATAAAAGTGCCGCAAGAGGCAGTACTTGAAATGATCACCAAACTTCCTGATACGAAAAGAATCATATTCAATATGTATTGTCTGGAGAATTATTCCCACAAAGAGATTGCAAGATTGTTAGGAATAAAGGAGAAGACATCATCATCAATTCTCTATAAGGCAAGAGTAATGCTGGCAGATATGGTCGATTCATACATTAAGAAGAACGGGCTATGAGAACAGAATTTGACAAATATATTTCCGATCAGATACAAAACATAGAAGACAATCTACAAGTCGGAAATTGGGATGCTTTCCAGGTACGCTATGCGAAAAACAGGTGTGCCAAGGCTATTCGTTTTATTATGCCTATTGCAGTTGCCGCGTCCATCATAATAGTCTTTGTGTTCTTTGGTAGAGAAAGTATTAGTAACGAGGTGAACAACTCCAATAAGGAGATTGCTTTGATTGCGGACAACACTGCTATAATCGAGATAAAAATACCAGAATGTAAAAATGGACTCACAGCATCACATCGGCCTCACAAAGTAACGGTTCCTGATAGCATAATTATAGCGGTGACCAACAACCAAGAGGACTCTGTCACAACAATAGAGATAGAGAGTAATAGCTCAGTTCCTAAATCATCAACAGATACATCTTCACAATTAAGAGATTCTTACACATATTTTGAAACGGAAATCATTGATGCAGAACTTCATAAAGCATACAAACCTAAATTCTCCATTGGTTTGTCAGGGGGGCCAGGTATGACAAGTCGTGCAGGAACAATGATTCAAATCAATGCACCGGGCAATGGAATGCTTAGCGGTGAAAGGGAAGAAGTAAACTATAGACATCTGCCTCCTATATCATTCGGAGTGTCTGTAGGCATTAATCTTAGCAAAAGATTTACAATAATTACAGGGCTAGACTATTCGTTATACCTCTCACACAAAGAGATTACTTTCTCAAAGGGAGTAAGGAATGAAATGCAACAGATCCACTATTTAGGATTACCTATAAGATGTGACTATACAATCTATTCAAATAAATCTTTTGAATGGTATGTCGGAGGAGGTTTCGAGGTTGAGAAATGCGTATCTGCCTCATCCGGAACAACATCATTCAAAGAAAAGAACTTCCTATGGTCTGCTGTAGTTACTACCGGAATACAATATAACATCAGCCGCAACATATCATTGTACTGTGAGCCATATTGTAGTTATTTGCTTTCCGAGACCAGTTTGTTCTCATACCGCAGTGATAATCCTATCGGAGTATCTGCAAACCTTGGAATTAGGTTTAATCTACGATAGTATTCATTGATATATATTGCTCTACATTGTTGCCAATCCATCAACTAATCTGGTACACTTTCGGCAGGCTTGTTCAGTTCAATCTGAATGAGGTTTGCGACCTCGATCTTTATCCTCTGGTAGTTCTTCTCTATTTCATCATCGAGGTTCCCGCCTTTGATATATAGAATCTGCGGTATGTCTTCATTATGTATGGTCGGAGGGGCGAGCTGCACTTCTCCGCAGAAGACTTTAGGATTGACACGCTGCTTGAATGTATCAGCCACATATCCGCAGAAACAGCCCTGAGACAATGCCTCGATCTTGTGGGCCGGCAGCACATCACGAAGTTGATATGAGTATGTAACGTGATCGCTTGAATCTGACTCCTGAAACGATCTCATTTCACGCTCCTCCTTACCGAAAGACTTGGAAAGCATCTCGGCCGTCGTTCCCTTGACCGCTCCTGCGATCATATTTCCGACGGTATTGAATATCACATCTGACTCCTTGTGATCATAATCCCTCACCAGCTGCGACTTGTCCTGAGCGCCCAGAACTGTGGCCACCTTATTGGAACGGGCTGTGTTTATAAGATGCCCCAGTCCCTTGAGATAGACAGTCGGCAACTCATCGATCAAAACAGCACAATGGCGTTTGCCGGGTCTGTTTATCACCTTAAACAGTTGAGTCATCAGCATTGCCAAGGTAGTTCCATAGACCGACTGCCTCTGCGGATTATTGCCCACGCAGATGATTTTAGGGTGGTCAGGGTCGTTTATCTCAAGAGAGAAATCATCCCCCGAAAGAGTCCAGTACAGAGTCTTTGAGGCAAACCTGTTCAACGGAATACGGGCAGAGGCGATCTGTCCCTGCAGCTGCTCGAAAGCCTTGTCCTTGATGGCATCTGCGAAGGTGTTACGCTTTACCTCCAGTTCATCGAACTTCTTCAGTACTGCGAAAACATCCCTGTAATCCTGTCCCAGGAGTTCTATAAGATGAGGAAAAGTGCAATACTTTCCATCCTCATAGATACGCAGGAACCATATCAGAAGATCAAGATAACACTTGGCCGACATCGAGAAGAAATCCTCATCCTCCTCACCGCCTCGGTTTGCATTCAGCATTATGACCTCTGCGATCTCGGTTGAGTCGATAGGATCCTTCAGATACCTCGGATGGATAGGGTTGAAACGGTGGGAATACAACGGATCATCAAAATTCACCGCATAGAATGTAGGCTTCTTATCAAAGCAGTCATAACTATCCAGCAGCTCATTGAACACCTTCCGGGTCAGGTCAGGATACTTGTAGTCGTAAACGAACATCGCATACCCCTTCTGAAGCATCTGCCGGATGAAATGGCCATAGATAGCAGCCGACTTACCGCTGCCGGGAATTCCCAGGATCATCACTGCCCTCTCCGGAGACACTACATTGCAGTACCCGTCGTGAAGTTTTCCATCATATTGGTACTTGATGGGAATGTTCACACTATAGCGGTTCTCGATAAGTTCCTCACACTGTGGAAACGTATCCCAGTACTCCATAAGATTGGCATCGAAACACCGATACTTCCGGCCAAGCAGCACAGCCCCGATTGTGAACAGGACATATCCGACAACCGTACATAAGACAAAGAACAGCCCATTACCGAACCACTGGGACACCATAAACAGGACACCCCCTGAACATAACGGCACAAGAATCTCCACCCAGGTCGAATCCTTCGACTGACCGCTCCGCACCACGAACGAAAGCAGACAGAAAAACAGGCAAACCATCCTAACCGGCCACTGAACGCCTAACAGACCGGACCGATACACCTCCAGCATAAGCGTATCAGTAAAAGCCCCGCTCATCCCCATCCTGCACCAGAACGGATAAGCATAATAATACACAATCAACAGGCATAAAGCCCCTGACAACATCAGAAACGCCGAAAACATCGGCTTCGTACTCGCCTCCATATCTCTCTCCTCAAATCAAACATCATCAGCGTCGCCTCCTGCCACGCCTCATCATCTCCTCATCCTCATTCTGATTCGTTGAATCCTCATTCAACATCTTCATCGCCAGATCAGTCACGTCAAGAGCCGTATCTAAAAGTGGCGACAGCCATTGCACTTTTTGCTTCTCATCTCCGGGCCAGTGCGTGAGCCTCTGCTCCTCGAACATTGCTGCCTTGACATTCGGCAGTTCGCTCGCCTTGAAACAACATTTCGCCGTATGGTCGATGAAAGTCGCACCGAAGATCCTGCCATCCTCCGTCTTTGAAAAATGCACCGAGATACCGGTCTTCTCCAACATACGGCGAAAATGTTCCTCACTCGCAGAGTGAGGCAAAAGCGACCTCACGATACTTCCCACACGCCCCTTTTCCTTCTTCAACGCTTCCCCCTTGCACTCCTGCGTATGCTTGCGTATTTCCTCCACCGACGGCACTGCCAGTCTCTTTCCGGATATGCCCCCGGTACAACGCCTTCCGCTCTTCGGGTCAAGGCCATAGAATACGAGATACTCCTTTCCTCCGCGTTTCTTGTAGTCGAAGTCCACATTCAGCGTATTCATAAGCATCCGGAACTGCGGTTCCGTCGTGAAATGATACCTCATTGCGTGAGAGACAAGCATCTCGATCTGACGGGAGTAATTTCCCGCCTTCGGAGTAAAGCCCTTATACACCCCGAACTCCTCCGCACGGCTGTCCTTCTTCTGCCCGTTTCCGACCTTATAACCGAACTCGGCAGCAAGGTCCTTCAATATCTGATGACACCGCTTCCGCTCATTGGAGTCATTTATCTTCCGGCCTTCCTTGTCCACACGCACCGAGACGATATGATAATGCACACGATCAATATCCGAATGCTTGTAAACGATATAAGGCTGGTCGCCATAGCCCAACTTCTCCATCAGTTTCTTCGCAAACTCCTCAATATCCTTATCGGACATCTTGTCATCCTTTGACGGATCGATGGAAGCGTGGAAACTCATCTTCTCGCAACGGAGACTGCCCCTCTCATACTCCTCGAAAGTAGCCATCGGATTGCTCGGGTCGGGGATATTCATCGTGAACAGAACACTCGCCTCCCCTGCCTCCACCTTTGACTCATTATACCTTATGCTGATACTGCAATGAGCCACAGGAGCATTTATCTTCACCACCATAACAACCCGGATCAGCCATCCTCATCAAACAGCAGCCCCTCCGTTGCAACGGCTGAACCGTCATCCTCACCATCTGCACCATTCAACTTGATATAGTCGGACACCTCCTTCTCGATAAGGCATACCTTCGAGACCATCGTATCCATCATACGCTTCATATCGGTCATATCGTGTTCAATATCGGTGGCTGATACGATCATACGACCCTGCCTGTCTCTGAACTTGGCAAGGGTATTCAATGTCTTCACACGCTGATTATAATTCACGCCGACACGCCTGATCTCCGCACGAAGAAGTTCGATCTGCTTTGATAGATTAGCCTCGTTACGGGACAGATTTCTACGTCTGCACCTCGTTGAAAGCAGACTTTCCCGAATGAATCTGGACCTGTTACGATACCCTGCAAGTCGCATCAGGGTAGCAAGATTTTCATACTCTGATTCCGAAAACCTCACATTTACATAGTGTTTTCTTACCTCTCTCACTTGTCAATCTCCTCTACACTTTGTGTCACAAATGATCTCCCGCACCAAACCCGACCGGAACTCTTACCAGGACTGCCGGAAACATAGGCGACTGCGGAGCCTATGCCCCACCGCAGGTGGCAAGATGGCTTCTGGGAAGCCAGTGTTCGTGACACGAACACACATCTTGCAATCTGGACTAACGCTCAGATGAGTTCGCCAACGGGAAACCTTTTGGCAAACTTAAGAAGGAGATGAAAGAATGACAAATTTTAGGAGTATTTCTATGGTAAAAAGCGGTAAAATTTGGCGAACATAATCACTGCAAATACATTTGCAACATTATAAGGTCATAAGATTATATGTTCATAAACTCATAGAATTATAAGGATATAAGAACATATAGGCATAAGCATATAATAATATGCATTTATGTAGTTATAAGGCTATAAAGATATATTGTCATAATCTTATAAGTGCATAATGATATATAGTTATATATGCATAAAAATATATGTACATAAGGATATAAGAACATACGAACACAATTACATAAACATATAACCTTATAAAATCATAAGATTATAAACTTATAAATTCATATAGTATGGGACAATTGGAAGATTTCAGGGCATCTCTGAAAAAGAGACCAGAAGGCAACAACCAGAGCGGTGAGTCTTCATCACAACAGCCGGCACAGAAAACGGCAGAGAACAAGCAGAAAAGGAAGCCGATGAAAAGGACGAGTATCGGAATAACCGGGGAACTCCACTTTGAGTTGAAAGGCTTATGCATCTGGATGAAGAAACAGGATATGTGCAACAATCCATCTCTCAGCGACACGCTGCAAGAGATGCTGAAGGTGTATTACAAGAAGTATCCGGAGGCAAAGAAGTTTGTGGATGACTTTTGTGAGTGAGTCGGCGGGCCAAAGGATTTGGGCCGGCGTCTCACTGTGACATCCAGGATAGTGATGTCGTCATCTTTGATGGCGACTTGACTATCCGTAATGCTGATGTACCTCTCAGGTATGAGTACACCAGCCGTGAAACGGTTCGTGAACGACTGCAAGGGAGCAGTCCGGTTTCCCGTGATAAAGGAGTCCTCCGACGATGCCGACACTGCCGTCAGGATAACGCTGGACAAACTTGAATGAATAGGGTGCGAAATCGTAGTGGAGTTCTATTTCACAGGGACATCGGGGATTGTTTTCCCAACTCTTCAGTTTCTCAAGACAGGCATCGAGTGTTGTATCATTTATTGAATGAGCGTACCTGATGGCTTCATCATAATATGACTGCTTACACATTATTTTCATTGCTGAATCAATTAAAGTTGTACATATACTGATCGTTGATTGAGTAGAAGGAGTCTTCGGCTATGATGACGTGATCGAGAAGGTGGATGTCCATATATTTCAGTGCCTTGTGCAGGGCTTCTGTCTGTTTGATGTCCGCAGTGCTTGGCTTTGCAGAGCCTGACGGGTGATTGTGAGATATGATTACGGCTGATGCTGAATATACCAGAGCCTTCCGGACTATCGTCTTGACATCGAAGGTTGTACTGTCGAGACCACCGCTTGACATCATTTCCTTCTTGATGATCTTATTGGCTCTGTTAAGGAACAAGGCCCAGCATTCTTCGTGCTTGAGTCCTTGGTAAACCGGTCTGAGGACTTCTGCTACTGCTTTAGGTTCGGATATCGACAGTCTTCCTTTGGATGGTAGTGTTCTGTTGTATTCAGTCACAATGTCTCTCAAGGCTCTGATCTTTTCTGTCTGGCGTTTGGTCAAGCCGTAATACTCTCCATTGAAATCTTCTGCAAGGAGTTCCTGAGTGGGAATGTTCTCATTGAGGATGATTCCTAATTTTCTGAATGATTCTTTATTCATAGTACATTTTTTAGAGGTGAAACTTATTTACGGTTTATTGACCTGATATCATCAGATTGACATATGCAAACAAAATCCGTAAGGATTTTCCGTAGGCCCCGGTTTGCAGATGTCAAGATGGTGATATACCTTTCCCGTAAATAAGTTTCACCCCTTGAAATAATGTATGTCTTGTCCAGCCACTTAAAGTTTTGTAAATTTGTATGAAATTCAGAACACCTATGAAAAGCATAGAATATAATGGCATAGAAAGGCCGGAACAGACACCGGATATGATCTCAGAGCTGAAGGCAGATGAAGTGTTTGTTTTCGGATCGAATCTGGAAGGAATGCACGGAGGCGGAGCGGCATATACGGCATTCAAGAAATTCGGAGCGGCTATGGGCTGCGGTGTAGGTCATCGTGGCCAGAGTTACGCCATTCCGACAATGCACGGTGGAGTCGAGGACATCAGGCCATACGTGGATGAGTTCATCAGATATGCAGCTGAACATCCCGAACTGTTCTTCTATGTTACCCGAGTAGGCTGCGGAATTGCCGGTTTCAAGGACAGGGAGATTTCTCCGCTGTTCGCAGAGGCAAGAGGACTTGCGAATGTGTGTCTGCCGAAGGGGTGGAGGTAGTATATATGTGGTACAACCTTTACGATATTGTAACTTTACATCTGTCAATTATATATTTATGAAACATAAGACAATCCATATTGACTGCAATAAGTTATTCGAACAGGAGTTAAATGAGAGAATAAAAGTTCTCCTTGGTTTCCCTGATTGTTACGGAATGAATTGGGATGCAATGATTGACTGTCTCAGTAATATTCATTATCCTTATGAGCAAATATCAGAGGTAACATTAGGAAAGGATGAAACACTTTTCATTTACTGCAAAGACCTATCAAAGGTAAAATTTGACATATCAACATTCATAATGCAATAGAAACTGTTAAAGAAAGAGAAGTAAATGACGGATATACTCCCCTAATATCCCTTTGGCCAATTTACTAAATCCTTAATTAGTAGAGAAATATGATAACATTGAAGGGAGGACTTACTATAGGAGGCGATTCACCCATAAGAGTGAATTGTAATGTCGGATGCAATTGCATATCTGAATTTGAGTCAGAAGTTTCAAAACTCAAGCTAATACAATCATGCAATGAACTTCCTGACATGATGATGGATTTAAGTCTTATTGATTTTAAAGAGCCGCTATACACTTTAATCAGAGATTACCTAAGATTGCCTTTTGGAGTCGTATTGGCTTATCAAAAATTCTCTAAATCAAAAGGACTACAATGGAGAGATATTAAAGATACATTTATCCATCTTTGCCGTAACGGTGTTTCTTTCGTCACTGTGCACTTTACTGCTGACAAAGATTTGCTTGAAAAAGCGAAAATAGTCCGCAGCATACCGATGACCAGTCGTGGTGGAGGTATAGTGTTATATGACACAGAAATTAATTTCAGAAAACAGAATATTTTTAGGGAACATATTGATGAAATAGCAGACATAGCCCTAAAATACGATGTCGCTATCAGTCTTGGCAGTTCCTTTCGTCCTGCGACTATTTTTGATGCCTGTGATTCCATCCATATTGAGGAAACGCAACGCCAACTTTGCATTTGCCGATATTTACAGGATAGAGGCGTTAAAGTTATGGTGGAAAATATCGGACATATTAGTTTAGATAAAATTGCAGAACACTCGAAACTGTTAAAAGAATTTAATGCACCCATTATGCCATTGGGGCCGTTACCTACAGATACAGCAATCAACGAAGATCATATTGCAAATGCAATAGGAGCATCTTTTGCTGCTTACAATGGATGTGCACACATAATTAATTGCGTAACACGGTATGAACATTCCAAATCGGAAATTACACAAGAAGCGACAATAGAAGCGATAAAATCTGCAAAATTGGCTGCTCATATTGCAGATTTATCTCGTAACATTAATGGAGCAAAGAATCTTGACAATAATATAACTGAGAAACGTATAGAAAGACTTAGTTGTTTTGCTGATGGCAGTATGTGTACAAGATGCAGTATCGTATGTCCTCTTAAGTTAACAGACCATGATTGAAAAAGGAAATCTTTCAGAATTTAACAAGGCTAATTTTCGTGATATTTCTGAATGCATAGATCCAGAAATAACCGCCATCCTATCTAAGAACAGTAATCTTTTCCCAAAGATTTATTTATTACTTACAGAGACTACTAAATTTTACACTGAAAACTTTGCTGATTTACAATCACATATAAAACGAGAGAAACGCCTTGTTATATTTGAGACGCCTAGTCGCGTATCAATGACTCATGAATACACTATTGAAGGAGCTAACGATCTATCTCAAGGTTTTCACTTCTTATTCAATACAAGAGAGCGCCTTAGTTGGCTAAAAATATCTCTTGAGGACAAAAGAGTATCAATAGCATCTCGGGCCAAAGTTGTAGATTTTTTGTCTTGCAAATTAGGAGAGGAATTGAATAAGTTGTCTAGTCTACTTGACACATCTGAAAAAGATCTTGCTTCCCGTCTGTATGATTTATCAGATGGTAAACCCTGTTTTGTTGAATACAATCAGAAAGAGTATAAAGGACAGCAAAGCCTACTTCTCAGCATTACTTTCTTTGATTCAATCAGAAATAAGGCAAAACTCAGAAATAAAGGATGGTGGACCCCATTACAAGAAAAAGAGATCACATATAATTATAGTACTATATCCGGCAACGCTAATGCATGGGTATATTTCAAAGCTCCCGCTAATTTCATTTTATCAGCAACCCCCAATGCAGACGAAGGAAAATATGAGATTTCCCCTAGTAATGATGATGAAATAACATCAATAGTTATTACCCCAAAAGGGGATAAATTGTCTGTCGATTTTAACATATACATTAATGTTCCCAATGCATTAAAAGTATGGTATAACATGATGCTGTACCTTTCTTATGCTGGAGTTTTATGGGGGATCTTATTAGTTGGATTTAAAACAAAAGTCTCTATCTCAGACAATATGATAGAAACTTTTAACAACTGTAGTTACGCAATTATCGCTGCATTAATTGCAACTCGTGGCTGGCTGATGTCAGAAGAACAGGTGATGAAAAAAATATCTAACAGATATACTACTATCATTTGCATTTTAATCTCTCTTATTATATATCTATCATTCGCATGCTACAAATCGTCAAAGACCGCTACAACCACTGAGGTGGTCAATCAGGAATATTTTATTTGCAATGACACGATTATTGATGATACACACAACAATGTTAATATCTTCATTGATGATACATTGGATCTTCAAGATAGCATAAATCCTACGGCATCTTGTTCGTTGCAAGTTCCAATCGCGACCTCCCAACAAAGCCCAGTTCAAGGACAATCTGACATTCCTTCTGGAAGTGTGACAAAAGATATGTACCTTGATGTAAACGGTAACCAGAAGTGCAGTGATTTCGGTAACAGCGAGTGCAGTATTTTTGGCATCAAGACTACAGTGCTTTTCGCATCAGCAGTGCAGTGATTTCTGCATCAAGGTTACAGTGTTCTGCAA
>SUYV01000059.1 GCA_015060255.1 Bacteroidales bacterium
GGATGAATACTGAAAGAGCAGCTGTGCAAACGAAGCCGACAATGGCAGAGACCATGATCTGCACTGGTGTGGTCCATATGCCGAGGCAGCCGTCGAGGCCCAGACCGAGGTGGCTGCGGAACCAGCCGCATACCGGCACGAGGATCAGCAGGTGCGACAGGTAGATGCCGTAGCTTGCCTTTGACACAGGTAGCAGCACCTTGCTGTAGAACTTGCCTTCTGACTTGAATTTCTTGAATATGAGCACCCAAGCGACAGTCATCAGGACGACTCCTATGGTGTCGTTGCACCATGTGGTCTCCCACCATACGGCCTTCTCTACAAGTCCTCCGACAGGGAATATGCCGTCTGCTGTCTCGAGGACGCGTCTGAGGAATCCTCCGAATGAAATCGCAAATCCGGCAATGTATGAAGGGATTGCAATTGCGAGGGTCTTCTTCCATGACAGTTCACCGACAAACTTGCGGAAATAAAGTCCGAGAAGCAGATAACCGATGAATCCGCTGATGTAATAGAATGTGCCGTATCCGTTCCAGCTCGCCTCGCCCCAGAGAGGGAACAAGGTCTGCCTTGGCAGGCCTGAAGGACCATATATCACGGCAAATTCACCGCCTGAAAGCCAGTCGCGGAGCAGAGGGATCAGAGTTGTGAAAAGCCATATTCCAAGGTACACCTGCAACTCTTTCTTCCCGACCTTTTCAGCCCAAGGGGAGAGCAGGGGCATCAGCAGATATACGCCTATGAGCATGTATACGAACCAGAGATGTCCTGAGGCATAGTTGAAGTTCATCAGGAGATTCTTGAAATTCTCTACCGGCTCACCCCAGACCAATGCGTAGACTGTCGTCCATAGCACAAAAGGAATGAGGATGCGCACCGCACGTCTGCGGAGGAACTCTCCTGCAGTGTAGTGCAGGGGAAACTGCAGATAGCTTGAAGCTATGATGAACAATGGTACGCAGGCGCGTACGAAAGAGTCGAAGAATGATGACCAGATGGCATCTGTTTTTGTAAGTATGAGTGAGCCGTCTCCTCCGAGATAGAAGGGTTCTGTGCTGTGTACTATGATGACCATTAAGCATGCGGCCACCCTCATCCAGTCGATCCAGATCTCTCTGGCGCGTGAAGTTTCTGTCATGGTTTAGTTGTGGAATGAACTTATGTATCTGTCGTATTTATCCTTGTATATGTCTGCAATGGTGATCATCATCGCAGTATCGTAGCAGTCTCCGAAATCCGGGTCAAATGTTGTTCCGAATGTCTTCATGGTCTCGGACAGACCGATATACGAGTGGATGAGCGGTGGAATCACATCGCCGAGAGATTTGACGAAATTGTTTAGTATCTGATAGTCTTCCTTATAGCCGGCTCCTGTGAACATCTCCTGAAAATATTCCTCCTGCTCCTGAGTCCATCTTTCAGGATTCTTGGAAGTGATCAGGCCTTTGCGGTCACCGAAATGCTTGTCGAGGTAATAGATCATCGCCTTGCGGCTAAGCTCAGGGCTTGAACTGTATATGGTCACTTTGCCTGCAAGATACTTCACGCTCGGATCGGTGGCCACGATGCCGCCTATGCCGTCCCAGAGGTTATCCAGGGCGAAGAGGGCCTTGCGTCCTCCCAGAGCAGACTGGTATTTGGGCTGCACAAAGGCACGGGCCATCTCTACGCAGTATGGGAAGTATTCATCTATGAATTCCTGTGAGAAGTCGAAGAGATGCTCGGTATTGACATATGGCTGTCCGTTTTCGTGAAACTCAGCCATCTTCCATCTGGTGAACCTGTAGCCACCTATGATTTCATCAGCCTCCGGATTCCATACCACCAGCTGGAAACATGCCTTGTCCTCAAGATCGAAGTGGTCCAGGTCGCACTCGGTACCGCTGCCTCCTCCTACAGCACGGAATGACACTTCGCGGAGGCGTCCGATCTCCTTCAGCACATTAGGTGCGTTCTCGTTGTTTACGATATAGATTTCGTTGTTTCCTCTATTTGTATGACGGAGGAATGTGTCCTGGTTCAACTCCTTTTTGAGGAGATGTACCTCGATGGGGTCTATTATTGGAACTGACATGGCTTCAAATTTACATGTTTGGAAGACATCCGTTGTCTTCTGACAATGTCTGGACTATGTTCTTTACATCTGCCGCCCACTGGAGGTCGGTCTTGGATCTGTCAAACGTCGTGTATGGGATCGGCTTGCCGAAGGTTATGACAAACTCCTGGCCTGCCTTGTTGAAAAGCTCATCCACGAGGAATACCATTCCGAGGTTGAACTTCAGTCTCAGGAACTTGCTCAGCTTGCAGAAAAAGAAGAATCTCTTGGAGTTGAATCCCGAAATATGGAGAGGAACTATGTCTCTCTCATATTTGCGTGCCTGGGTAATGAATGTCTTCTTCCAAGGGAGCTCCGTCACCTTACCGTTGATCTTCCTTGCGCAGAGTCCGGCAGGGAAGATGAGAACCTGCGAGTCCGAATTGAACATGTCCGCTACCTTGACTCCAAGATCGCGGCTCTGCTTCGAGCTCACTACATTTACAGGGATGAAAAACTCACTGAGCGGCTTCATATGTCTGAGAAGCTGGTTGGTGAGGACCTTGAACACCTCGCCGTAAAGACTGTTGAAGAGCGATCCGATGATCAGAGCTTCCGGTCCGCCGAGCGGATGGTTGCAGGCGAACAGATATTTCTTGTCCAGGTTGAGGTTTTCCTGACCGCGCACCTTGTAGGTGATACCAATATATTTAAGGGCCTCCTCGAAGAAACCGGCGCCGCAGTAGTGCTCGGCCTTCATTATGCAGTCGTTGATCTCATCCTGATGGATGCGTCTCTTTATGAAATTGATTGCGAAGCGGGGGAGCTTCTTCATGAGCTTCGGTCCAAGCACTTCCTCTACCCTAAGCAGATATTCAGTTCTGTCCTTTGACATAATTCTTTCTGATGATTAAATAGAATACTACGCCGATTGCGATCCACGCAAGCAGCACTACACGGCTCTGGAATGAGAGATATCCCGGCATTGGGGGAATGATCAGCAGCGACAGGAAGAAAAGCGAGAAGATACATCCGATCCATCCGATCCATATCTGCATCCTGTCTCCCTTCTTTCTTGCTATGATTGCAGCTGACGCTGTTGTGTAAGCGAATACGATAGCAGCTCCGACGCTGGTCATGTCTACAATCCAAAGGAGTATCTCCCTGCCGAACCATGGTGCAAAAAGGCTTGCGCACATGGTGAATATGATGCCATTCTTGGGTGTGCCGTATTTGGGCGACAGCTTTGCGAACCACTTCGGAAGGCTTCCTTCGTTCGCCATGGCGTACATCAGACGCGATGTCGAAATGTAGAATGCGTTCATGCCGGACACCACGGCGCAGAACATGGCGATGCCAAGGGCGGTAAGTCCGACCCGGCCCAATGTGTTGCGCACTACGTGTCCTGTCGGCCAGTTGACGCGGTCTGCCAGGAGTTCCTGCCAAGGCTTGAGGCCTACGGCAGTCACAGCGCATACTGCAATATAGAGGATGGCTGCGACAAGGATGGCCGAAATCATGATGCCTGTGGACTTCTTGTGGCTGAAATTGTATTCTTCTGCGCTCTGCGGGATGCAGTCAAAGCCGATGAAGGCCCAAGGGGCCATGGCCACGATGCTGAACACTCCCTTCCACCATCTTCGGCCGTCAGGAAAGCCAGGCTCGAGATTAGACCAGTCAGACATTCCCATTACGAGGAAGGTCACGATGCAGATGCAGCCTACAAGCGTCAGCGCTATGGCTGTCTGCAGCCATGCTGCCTGCTTGATGCCTCTGATGTTGACTATGGCCATGATGATGATGAATGCGGATGCAAGAACCACTTCTCCTGCGTATACATCCCATCCTGCAATCTGATACAGGAGCCCTTGCTGGACTATGCCGGGGAAGAGGTAACGGCTGATCAGGGCGAGGGCAGTCGCGTTGAGCGGAATGAGACTCCAGTAGGCCAGGATCATGCCCCATCCGCAGACAAAGGCGTTTCTCTTGCCGATGGCTTCCTTTGTATATATGAACTCACCTCCGCTGAGTGGGTATTTCCTGATGAGATAACCGTAGCTGAGCGCTATGACAATGATGAGAAGGGCGCCTATGAGCATTCCGGCCATAGTGCCCAGCGGTCCTGCTTTTGGCAGGAACGCGCTTCCGGGCAGGACGAAGCATCCCCAGCCTATGATCGCGCCTAATGCCAGGCCCCATACATCGATAGGCCGCATGTCCTTCTTGAAGTTTCCGTTGCTATCAGACATGTTATGGTAGGTTTAGTACTGAAATAAAATGCTAATTTACGAATTCTTTCCAAAGTTCTACCTTTTTGCAAGGAAAATTGACCTTTTTATTACTGGAAGATTTTGGGGTTAATTTGGAATAATTCAAAATGAGTTTGCATTTTGGATTATTTTTGCTATATTTGCATTGAAACATTGAAAACTAAAATCAATCGAATATGTTAAGCCGGAAATTACACGACGCCATCAACGCTCAGGTGAATGCCGAGCTGTGGTCAGCCTATCTTTATCTTGCAATGTCTCTCGATGCAGAGGCAAAGGGTTACAAGGGAGTGGCAAACTGGTTCTATATCCAGTTTCAGGAGGAACAGGCGCATGCGCGCATCTTCATGAACTATCTCAACTCACGTGACGCGAAAGTAGAGCTATTGCCGATCGATGCGGTTCCTGCGACATGGGATTCTGTCCTTGATATGTTCAGGCAGACTCTTGAGCACGAGAAGAAGGTTACCTCGCTTATTCAGAACCTCGTTGCCATCGCTAAGGAGGACAGGGACTATGCTTCTGAGAACAGGCTCATATGGTTCGTTGACGAGCAGGTTGAAGAGGAAGAGGCTGCGAGAGACATGATATTTAATCTTGAGGCTGTAGAAGGCAACAAGTACGGAATGTATATGCTTGACAAGGAACTGGCAACACGTACATATGTCGCTCCGTCTCCATTGGCGGCAGGCGAATAGACTTGATGAATCGTCTGACGATATACATACTCATGATTTGCATCCCGGTGATTTTGTTGTCGGGATGTAATCCTGATGTCTTTGTCGATCGTCTTGAGGTTTCGCAGCATGAATTCAACCTTCCGATGACGGGTGGCAGTTTTGAAGTCTCGGCAACTCATGGTGACTGGATTCTTGAGAGGATTGCAGTAAACAGGGTTGATGCCTATGGAACCGTCTTCGACGAAGGGGGAGAGCACCGCTTCTCCAGCTTCTGCCTGAAAGGACTGGGTAAGGCGATCTATGAAGGCGAATATCTGGACTTTGAACTGGAGCGCGATGCCTTGGATCATATGACCATGACCGTCAGCCAGTCTTTCGATACGGAGCCAAGGCTGATAGAACTTTTTATGGTAAATGACTACAAGACTCAGGTCGTGACCGTGAATGTCAGTCCCTGCGGGGGATATGTATATGACCGTATTGAGTTCGGTGAACCACGGAATGTACTCGTTGATTGCATTGAGGAAAGGTGGAGTCTTATGATCAATAATCATTCTGATGCATTGATGGAACAGGAATATCCTGTATTTGATGCGGGTATAACACGGGAAATCAATTTCCCGGCCCACACCGTAAAGTCTGAACTTATCCCAGAACCTCAGTGGTTTGATGAGCTCATGAAATATGTGGAAGCACCATTTGAGGTTATTGTTCCTGATTCGTGTCTTTCTGATGGCGTACTGACTTTTGATGACGGGGATATTCTGGAATACTCGTTTGGTGTTAGTCCTGTTATGGGTGAAATGCCGGATGATGTGGTGAAAGCTGCAATGGATCCGGGGAGCTATACCTTGAAAGTGTTCTGGTATTACGATACTTATACGGTGGATTATAGGATCTGGCTGCGCAGCGAAGAGGGTGGAATGCCGCTGTCTTTCTCTGGTGAGATGATCAGCAAGGCCTTTACTGGAAAATGGGAGAGGCTTCTTTTGAAGAACTGATATGAAACGTCTCGCTCTCATATTGATCCTCCTATGCTCTGTGGCTGCATCTGCGGCAGACAGGGATTCTACCGCATTCGTTCATCAGGTAGGCATGAATGTGCGTCCGGCACTCCTTACCCAGCATCATGAGTTTTTCCGAGGAGCCAATGCCTTGGGACGTCCTATGAGGGCAGGTTTTTCCGCTCATCTTCAGTATGCATTCCGGTTCCCGTCTTCAAGTAATTTCGGGAAAATCTTCCCGACAGCCTATCAGGGTGCAGGTGTTTCCGTCAATACATTCTTCAATCATAAGGAAATAGGAACTCCGTCTGCGCTATATGTCTTCCAGGGAGCCCGTATCGCCCGTCTGGGTGACAGGCTGTCGCTGGACTATGAGTGGAACTTCGGAGTGTCGTTCGGATGGCATCCGTATGTCAGGCCGACAGGTGAGACTGCGGGAAATCCTAATAATATTGTAGTTGGAACACCGGTCAACGCATACATGAACGGTTCAATACTGCTGTCCTGGTATCCTGCGTCGGAATGGGTGGTGTCGGCTGGATTGGATGTTGCACATTTCTCTAATGGAGATACGACCTTCCCGAATACAGGAGTCAATACGGTGGGACTCCGTGTGGGCGCAGCAAGATCGTTCGGTGGCGTATATCGGAATCCGAAGACTGCAGCTGTGGAACTCTTTCCGAAAGATTCCCGCTTTGCCGACAGGATCGTATACGATCTGGTCATTTATGGAGCATGGAATGAGGAATCTGTCGAATATATGGATGACGAATATGTCGCAGACGGCAAGTTCGGAGTCATCGGTCTGAGTTTCAATCCGTTGTATCAGGTGTCCGGATGCTTCAGTGTAGGACCGTCGCTGGATATACAGTATAATGAGAATATGAACATCCAGAATCATATTGCCGGAATCAATCGGTCTGAAGATGAAATAAGATTCTACAGGCCTCCTCTGTCCGAGCAACTGGCGGCAGGAGTTTCTCTTCGCGCTGAACTTACGATGCCTATATTCTCCATAAACTTCGGTATAGGTCATAACGTCATTTATAAAGGAAAGGAGCTGGGTGGGCTGTACAATACTCTTGCTCTGAAGACCTTCATTACACGTAGCCTCTTCCTGCATGTCGGATTGAAGGTTTCATATACCGATGTCTCCAATAATCTCATGCTCGGAGTCGGCTGGCGTTTCGGTCAAAAAAGTTTGATTATTAAATAATTATTGCTATATTTGCAGCCCATTTTGGTGGATTGAGTCCTCTAAAATGGGCGCAAATTATTATTAAACAATTAATTACAAACAAAAATGCTTAAACAGTACGAAACCGTTTTCATTGCAACTCCCGTTTTGTCTGAAGCTCAGATGAAGGAAGCGGTCGCAAAGTACACTAACTACCTCAAGGAGCGTGGTGCAGAGATTGTGTACGAAGAGGACTGGGGTCTCAGGCAGCTTGCTTACCCAATCCAGAAGAAGACTACAGGATTCTATTATCTTATCGAGTTCAAGGCTGAGCCTACACTCATCGCAAGACTCGAGACTCAGTATCGTCGCGACGAGAGAATCATGAGATTCCTCACTTTCGCTATGGACAAGCATGCAGTTGCTTACGCTGAGAAGAGAAGAGCTAACAAACAGGCTAAATAAGGAGGACTAGAATTATGGCACAGAACAATGAAATCCGTTATCTTAACCCTCCTACAGTAGAGGTTAGAAAGAAGAAATACTGCCGTTTCAAGAAGGCAGGTATCAAGTATGTTGATTACAAGGATGCTGAGTTCC
>SUYV01000011.1 GCA_015060255.1 Bacteroidales bacterium
AGGGTCACGAGATAGTAGCGGAATCCCTTCGATACAGGGGTGTTGGCGCCTGCGAAGATGCCGCCGTACTCATGGTCATAGGTGTCGATATATTCGCCGCTGAGCGAGCATGTGGCCTTGCGTGCGCCGAAATAGAGGCCATCTCCGAGGGTCTTCGACTTGCTTCCGAAGGCATATGTGCCGAGGTTCTTCGAGTAGCCGCTGAAGCACTCGCTGAAGTGGAAGAAGTCCCATCCGTCGTTTGTGATCATGGTGCCGATGGTGCCGTTCGACGAGCCCTTGATGTTGTATGTGGCGCATGTGAATGTGCCGGTGATGGTCTCAGGCTCGACAGGAAGCTCCGGTTCCTCAGGAGTCTCAGGCTCCTCAGGCTGTTCAGGCTCCACAACCTCGCCCTCAGGGAGCTGGAGGCTTACAGGATAGTATGCGCCTGCCTCCACGTCACCGTCGATGGTAATCTCCACCGTTGCCTCAGCCGATGCAGACTTCGCGGTCACGGTGAGGAGGTCGCCGGCCTTCACTGTAGGGAAGATCACGGCCTTTCCGAGGGTGGTGAGCTCGCCGTATGTGGTCTGGCCCTCGTATGTGTATGAGCCGTCAGCCGCGCTGAACGTGAAGTCTCCGCACAATGGCACAGCCACTCCGTTGCGGGTCACCTTCACCGCAAGGCTCACGATCTCCTGTCCCTCGAGGGCGCTGCCTGCGGTCTCCACTGTGAAGAGCACGCTTGCGAAGATGTCGTGGAACTGGAATGTGGCGTCACCGTTCGAGTCGGTTCCTGTCTGGAGGCCGTAGCGGTAGTCAGGCGCCGATGCGGTCTGGTCCTGCGGGAGCGTGCCCTTCAGGCCTGTCGCGTTGAGCGATGAGTTGCCTGTGCTGTATGGGTAGTATGCATACTGCGGCGCGCCCTTCACCTCAGTTGCAGCGGTGAATGTGCCCTTCGAGGCACTTGAGCATGTGTATCTGACGTTCTTCTCCGAAGCGTCGGTGTATACTCCGATTACGTCTGCAGAAGTCCACGCCGCTCCCGAACCGTTGTCGGTGATGGTCGCAGTGATCTTCTGTGATACTGGCTCCTCGACCTCTGGCTTCGAGTTCGAACAGCTGGTGCTGAAGCTGATGCACGCTATCGCTGCAATGGCAGCCAAAATAAGGTTTCGTTTCATAATGTGTGTGTTTAGTGGTTAAGTTGAATGTGTGTTATTTGGTAAACTTTCCACTCGTGATGAGAGTGTTCATTCCGGCCAGACGCTTGCTGTAAACATCCTTGAAATTATCAATAAGAGCATCCCAATCGTTGATGGTCTCGTCACCGCTCCAATCGGAGAAGCCGTTCTTATGTGCCTGAATGTCGGCTATGGTTGTAGGCCACATAGCACTATCCACTCCGAACGAAGCCCTCATAGGCTCTCTGTAAGCCTCTATGGTATTCACGACATTCAGCAAATATGGATAGATTACTGCCCAACGATCCTTGACCCTCTGCTGGAAGATAGGGTCGGTGATCAGTTTCTTGTACCAGAAATAATTGTCGCTATCTCCAGTTCGCCAGCAGATCCACTCGTCATATGGCTTCAGGCGGTCAGAATTTCCGAGCTCCTTTGCTCCGTCGTAATTCTGGAAAGTTCCACGGTCAAAGTCCCATACCGGACCTGCAGAAAGTTTTTTGGCTCCATCCATGAAATAGTATACAGAACGAGGGTCGCCGTACTCACGGTTCATCGTAAGCTCCCAGATAAACCACTGGTCAATGACGGTATTGAGGTCAAGGTCATTGTAGGCTGCTTCAAAGCTGTTGTTATAAAGGTTGTCCTCTATACCCTGGACCTTTGACTGAACGGCTGACAGAATGGTATTTGAAACATCATCCTTGAACATGAAAGGAACACCGTTATTAGTCTTGAACTTGTAGGTTTCATCATAGTTGTTGTCAACCTCAAGGAGATATCCGCAGTCTGCCATTGCAGGATTAGTGTTGCCGTCTGCTACGATATCCTCATACGGATCCGTGATGTCGAGACGGTTTCCGTCAATCTTGATCTGCTCGCAGAGATAATAGTTACCTACATGGTGGCCTACGCCATCCTTGCTGAATACGACGAGTTCCACATTCTGACCATGTACATTCCATGGAATACCCTGCTCGATCTGACCTGTCTTCCAAGCGTCCTCGATTGCATGTGCAATATCCAAGGCGACGGTATTGCGGATCATAGAATGGTCGAGCCAGTTTGCAAGCAGTACCCAGCGCTTGTGCTTAGGCATGCCGAGGATTGACTGCTTCGAAGTCAGCTTGACCGCAAAAGGCTTCTTAGGATAGTCCTGCGATGTGTTTCCGCGGAGCTTGGCGCCGCATGTCATCGTCATGTCAATGTTTCCGTTTGCATTGTATACCGTAATCTGGTCGGTCTCAACCCATTCGGTGTCCTTGCCGCGGACCATGAAGTTCACGAATTTATTGCGGGCATTGCCGCTCAGCTGTGCCCAGAAATCCTTATACACGCCACCGAAATCTCCGTCGGAAGAATGTTTCAGCACAACAATAGGCAGGCCTGTATTGCTGATAGTGACCTTGTAGTCACGATAATCATCGGCAGTCGACACAGTCAAAGTCGCACCTCCGGTGAAATCTACCTCCGTCGAACCGCTGGTGACGGTCTGGTCGCCTACGGTAACAGTCGCACCATTTGCCACGCTGAATGTAGGCACAAGACTGAAGTCATAAAGATACGGAATCGTCAGGCTGATGTTGCTACCTTCGATAGTTGCCGTGTGAGACGATACTGAACTGAAAGACGGCTTCTTCGAACTCCACACCGTCTTGTTATTCAGCAGTTTACCGGCATTCTTAGACACTTCAAGCTTGAAGTCGCTTATAGTAGGACGTGCCGTTACTGCATACCCGTATTTTGAGGCATTGGCAGCGAAAGTCGAAAGTTTCAAAGGGAATGTATAATACATCTCCGGCTGGAAATCAACCTTTGAAGTAACTGTAAAGGTCATTTTCTTATCAGTTGTCCTTACATCGAAGGTCATCTGGTCACCCTTGAGGATAGTAGGGAAAACTGTTGCAAAGCTTGAGAGTTCGCCGTCGAAAGACTGGTTCCACACTGTCTTGAGTTCATTGGCGGTAGTCCCGAGAGTGTATGTGCCATCCACAGCGCTGAATGTGAAATCTCCTGTAACAGGGACTGCAGCACCACTGCGGGTTACTGTCAAGGTAACGCTTTCCAGAGTCTTGCCGTCAAATTCAGTTTCGGTCGCATCGATTTTGAAGCGCACGAGAGAGAACATGTTATGGAATTTGAACTTGTATCCACCTTCTTCAGTCAAGCTTATCATCTTGCCATACTTGTAATCAGCAGGGATATTCTGTCCCATAGTCTGTTCTGCAGTGACGGATCCAGCCAGTTCTGTCGCAGGCTTTCCATTATTTGCCTCATCGTACGGATAGTATGCATACTGCACGTCTCCACTGACATTTTCAGTGCCTGAGAAGGATGTGTTAGGCACATTCTCAGTCTGTTCGTCGTTGATGTAAAGCACATTGCTGCTGCCGGTCGAGAACACAGCGATTTGATCTTCAGGAGTCCAGAGGACAGCTGTCCTCTCACCTGCCACAAGTGTCTCCGAATCGATGCAGGTACGAGTCTGCGGCTCCTCAACCAGTTCCGCAAATATCTTTGGAGCCGTCACGAAATCGGTTCCATCCTCAACTCCTGGCATCTCCTGCATACAGCCTACGGCCAATGCCATAGCCGCAGCTGCAATAATAATATTATTCAATCTCATGATACTGTTGGTTTCTGTTTAGTTGTTGTATTAGCATTCTTATTCTTCGTCGAAAGCGTCTCCTCCGTCACCAACCATAGTGTCTCCAGACGCACAAAGCACGCCCTCTACCTTGATGTCGATCACCTCTATCTCCGGTGTCATGTAATTGTTTGTTCTCATCATTTCTGTACTTGTTTTATTATTGTTACTTTGTAAATCTTCCACTCGTAATCAGTGCATCCATTCCTGCCAGACGCTCCTGATATACGCTCACGAAATTGTCTGTCACCTCTTGAAAATTTCCGTTCGCTCCAAGCAGCTCGTCACCGCTCCAGTCGTTGAAGTCAGACTTGTATTTTCTGACATCAGCTTTGCTTACCGGCCACATTGCGCTGTCAAAAGCATAAGAAACTGCCTGAGTCTCACCATAATAGCGGATATGGTCAGGAATCATTTCCAGATATGGCTTGATCACTGCCCAACGTGCCTGCACGGTCTTCACGAAAGTGGCATCTTTGGCCAATTGTCTATACCAGATATATGACTGGGAGTCGGATTCCCATTGCGTCCTCCAATACATCCACTCGCCATCCGGCTTGATACGATAAAGTCTGCCGCTGCTTCCTTCCGGGCCACTGTTGTCGCACAACTCGGTCGCTTTCTCCTGGTTTTGGAATGTACCTCGGTCGAAGTCCCACACAGGGCCAGCGCACAACTTGCCGGCACCATCCATAAACATATATACAGACTTAGGGTCGCCGTACTCGCGGTTCATGGTAAGTTCCCATATAAGCATCTGATCGATGACGGAATTGATGTCAAGATTCTCATATGCTGCTGCAAAACCTGCATCGGTACCCTTGTAGAGGTTTGTTTCAATGTCCTGAATCCTGGACTTCACACTATTCAGAATAGCTGATGAAACCTCATCCTTGAACATAAACGGCACGCCCTTGCTTGTCTTGAACTTGCTTGCCTCATCATAGGTTGCATCTATCTCAAGCAGGTGACCATACTGCATATAGTCATCGGCTCCAGGCTTTTCAATGTCGTACGGCTCCTGGATGTCAAGGCGGTTACCGTCAATCTTGATCTGCTCGCACAGGAGATAGTTTCCGACATGATGTCCGTCAACAACGAGCTCAACATTCTGTCCATGGACATTCCACGGAATACCATCGCCGATTACGCCTCCGGAGTTGCGCCAGGCAGCCTCGACGGCCTGAGCTACATCAAAGGCTACAGTGTTGCGGATCATTGAGTGGTCAAGCCAGTTGGCTAGCAGTACCCAGCGTTTGTGTGCAGCCATTCCGAGCACGCTGGCCTTCGATTTCAGTTTGACGGCAAAAGGCTTCTTAGGATATTCCTGGGACGTGTTTCCACGGAGGCGGACGCCACAAAGTGCATGATCCACATCTAAGGTTCCATCAGGATGATAGACTGAAATCTTGTCACTCTCCACCCAGTCAGTATCCTTGCCTCGGATCATGAAGTCCACAAACTGATTTACAGTCTTGGCTCCTATTCCCAAGAATCCACCTTTCTTTACTGGGCTGAAGTCTCCGGCACCTCTATCATGTTCTATTACCACCACAGGCAGGCCGGTATTAGTGATTCTGACTGTGTAATCACGGCTGTATTTGCTTGCAGTATTTGTAACCTTATAAGTCACCGGCTTGGAGAAGTCCACTTCCGACACTCCGCTCGTCTGCTGAACCCCATTTACCGTCACGACACAGTTGCTGTTGGCAGAGAATGACGGCTTGAGCTTGAAATCATAGAGATATGGGATAGTCAGTGTTATCTCGTTATCTTTGATGTCTGCTGCGAGGGATGTTATGCTATTGAACTGACCTGCGTGCGATGAGGAATTCCAGACAAGCTGGTTATTGAGAATCTTTCCTGTATTGTTGTTGACATTGAAGCTGAAATCAGTGATAGCAGGGAGAAGGCTCTCATAATCTATTTCCTTACCGCTAGGATCGTACAGCTTCAGGCTTTCATACTTGCTCAGAGTTACAGGGAAAGTATAGATATATTCGCGATTGAAACGTATTCTGCTTGTTGCAGTGAAAACTGCGCGATAGCCTCCTGCGACAGCCTCGATAGTGAAGACGTCTCCAGGAGCGATCGTAGGGAAGAGGCTGGCATAGCATGTCAGAGTCTCTGCGCTGAGAACCGGGCCATCTGTCCACTTCAAGGAAATGGAGTTATGGAGATTGTCTCCCTGTTTCCACTCGCCGCTGATAGCGCTGAATGTGAAATCTCCTGCTATGTTCACCTTCTCGCTTCCGCGAGTCACGGTTATGGTGAGGCTGCTCAGCTTCTGACCGGCCAACGGAGTGTTGCTTGCGTCGATCTCGATGCGGGCCATCGAGAAAAGATGAGAGAACACGAACTTATGTCCCTGTGCTGACGAGCCTTCTGAGATGCCGTACTTGTAATCGCCATACAGCTTGCCGCTGTCCATGTTCTGTTCTTGTGGCAGGTTGCCGGCGAGGGATGTGATGGATCTGCCGTCATTATCAGCACTGTACGGATAATATGCATATGTCGGAGACGAGAAAGCGGTGGCCCCGGTAACGGCGAAAATGGCATCGGCCTTGTTGCCGGAATCGCTGGTCTTCATGTAGCATTTCTGCGATGAGCTGGAAGCATCGAATACACCGATCTTATCCTCTGCGGTCCAGAGGATACCGACGGCGCTTGTGCCATCCTCGGCTTCGCCCATGGCTGTTTTGGTTGCAGCGGGAGCGTTCATGGTAGCCACGATACAGTCCTGCGTAGAAGGTGGCGGACAGAGCTCCTCGTGCGCGCACGCGTAGAAAAGCAATAATGCCATAAACAGAGTTATGGCTGGTGAAAAACGGTTGTGAATCATAATTGATGTGTGCAATGTGTGTTGTGTGTATAAAAATTTCGGTCTCAAGATCAGCCTTGAGACCGAAATAGTATAAGGATTAGTCCCAACCGAAGGCGGCGACATTAGAATCATTCATTCCCGAGCTGTACGATGGTGCAGCGGATTTGGTTTTAGCATTAGGGTTATAGTTCGACGGCTTGTCAGGGTCGTACTGGAGACGATATGCGTTGTTCAACAGAAGTATCTTTTCACATACACCCGCAAAATCATATGTCAAAGTTGTTGTAGTACCAGTCGTATTTGTTGTAGTATATTTACCGCCATGCTTATTATTCATTAAAATAATACCTACCGGATAATATGGGACATCATTCTTTCCCATCTCGTCGATACGATTATATACCATAGGAGCATATCTATTTTCAATAGTGTCATAACCGGAGCCATTACCGCCTGAAGATGTCAATATATAGCCTCCCAATCCGAGATACATCCAATGGTCGTGTTTGTAATTAGGCGAACCATAGTTGGTTTTTGACCAATCCCAAATAGCATTAACAAGGTTATCTCGATTAGTAAGAGGGTGAGAATATCCTCGGTCACCACAATTTACTGCACTTGAGCCTGTTGTTGAAATTTGAGCGTGCGAGGTATACATTGAAATACCAGAAGGTTGTTTTGAAGAATAATAAAGAGGATCAATATGACCATCAATAGTTGCTTTAGTGCCGGTATAATGATCACTTTCCAAGTTCATAGGCACATAAGTAAACAAACATTTACTTGTGTCTGGGAGTGTGTAGTTGTCAAATGTATTATCAAGATTTATAACTACAATCACATGATTCAATACATCTCCAATAAGTGTGTCTTCAGTAAGCGCACTTGCATCGTAAATTTTACCCTTTAGCTCTTCATCCGTACTGTTGTAAATGTTGTCACATGCATCGGAAATTGCCTTCATCCATGTTGATGGGCAATTGTCTCCGCTATAACTATCCTGTGCAAAAGTACAGAATACAACCATGTATTCAGCGGGATTAAGGTTTCTAACAATCGTTTCCAAGCAGGATTGAAAAGTTTGAGCTGCTGTACCATTTACTCGACCACTTTCTCCAAAGACAGAATAAGAAGTAGAACCGTCACAAACAGAAAGACCTGTTATAGTTGGATTAATGATTTGACCCAAGGCACCATTTTTTGAAGCTTTCCATCTTGTGTCCAGATGGAATGCACGAACGCCTAAGGCATACTGCTCTGAAATGGAAGTATTAGATTGACAATCACTATTCAACGAGTTCCATGTTCCAGGTATGGAAATCTCCGACAAATACACATTGCGTGGGATGTTCGTCATCCAATCGCCAGTCCCCCACTCTGTTCCAGCAGAAACATCAAGATTTGGCAAAGCAGGGAGTTCGTGAACCATACCTGGCTTAAGAGTTGTACCTACTGCTGTGCCATCATCATTCTTCATTCCAAGTGACTTTCTGAAGGTTTTATTCACTGTCTTGGTTACGTCTTTTCCCGAATTGTCTTTTTCGGTAATATCAGTCTGAACAAGAATCTCGATTTTCCAGTCGTTAGTGATTCCAAGGTTCTCAAGTGGAGCAAGGAACAAAGACATCCTGATTTTTTCTCCTTTCTTGATCTTGTGGAATTCTCCTGTGGCTTTGTCGAATAACTGAGCTGTAATAACATTGGATTTTGCAGCTCCTTCTACCCAATTTGTCCAGACATATTTTCCACTGTTATCTCCTGAGGTAGCAAGTTTTACATCAAAGCCGCCTGCTATATATGTGCCTTCCGGAGCAATCAGTTTGATGGACTGTATCGTGTGTTCATGATTGACACTCCCATCTTTATCACTAGGACCGTTCAGTGTGAAGATGACAGCTGTAGCCATCGGAGAGTAGGCAAGATTGACTGTTTCACCAACCGGTACGGTACTTGTTTTTGCAAACATCAGACAGTCAGCCTGTTTTGGGGTGACAACGCCGTTGATAACCTCGAAATCATCAGAAAAATTAATCTTGAGATTCTTAATGGTGTTACCATCGTCTGTGATTGTATACTCTCCTGACGGATATACAGAATAGAATACTGCTGCCTGATTACCCCACTGAACTCCATAATCTCCTGTCGGAGTGAGTGATGTCGCATAATTCTGTGTTGCGCTGCTTACAGATACCTTGTACTCAGCATTGTTTCTGTCGGCAAGGCACTGTGGGGAATACACCTGAACTCTGTCGCCATCTACCCAATATATAGGATAAGCATCACCATTTCTGTCTCCATGTATAGTCTTTGTAAGACCAGGAAGCGATAGCCCGAACTGAACTTCATCTCCACTTTCTGCTGAAGGAAAATCCTTGTTCATCTCGTCAAGACAACTTACAGTTGCAAGAGCCATGATGGCGAGCAACATATAATTATATATTCTTTTCATCGTTTTATCTGCTGTTATAATGTTCTATAATGAAGATTCTGTTGCATAAGACTATTCTGCGTCCCAACCTGAATCCGTAAATTGATCACCACCAAAATCAGTGTTGACCTCATGGTCATTGATTGTACCATTTTGCGTTTCTGGAGCTATCGCCGATCCCGCCATAAAGCCCCCCTCCAGCTCAACGCGGAAGAGCTCCGTGACCGGTGCTTCATAAACAGTTCTTTTCATCTGTTTCTTCATTTTAGTTTCTATTTTTATTGTTTCTCTTTTCACACACAATTAATTCCGTGACTCTCTCCACCCTGCATCCACAGAATGGCTCGTTTCCATGGACAGACGCGCGTTTCTGCCTCACTTGTCCATAAAACAACCTGTTTTCATGGACAGCCCAACGCCTCACGTCATCATTCATCCCGCTCGCAGTCCCTTAACATCTTAATCGTCAGCAACTTACGCAAAGCCCATGCTCCCCATTTGCGGCAGGAGCTTTGCGTAATCCGCTCAGGCTCAGCCGTTTAGTCGTCACAGATTTCTCCACTCGCTTCGCTCGGTCGAAATGACAGAGCACTCGCCACAAAAGCGACCGCCACAAGCCTCCGTCAGAAGGCCGTGTCAGCACACAATTTCCCCACCCCAAAATCCTGTCCGTTTAATCGTCCGTTTATCTGGACAGTGTTCCCGTGTGCGTAATCTTTTGCCGACAGGGGACCTGATGAAGGTCTAGCACGGCCGTTTAGTCTAAAGTGTTGATTGATAAGTAGATACGAATCGACACTGCGCTAGACCCCCTCTTTAAAGCAGGGGTTAAGTGCAGTGTGATTTGTAAGTTGTTGATTAGTAAGGTGTTGTAAGCCCATCTGTGTTTAATCCCCGTCCGCACCTGTGCTTGGCCCCGCACACGCATTTAACCCCATGCAGCAATCGAATGTGTCTTTTTCTTTGGCCAGAATTTGTTCGACTTTTTATAAAAATCAAACAAATTTTCTCTCTCAAATCGGCCATACGCCTTCACCAGACAGCGAAATCAAGATTTATCCGCGTACTATTAGTTTACGCGGATAATCCTTCCGAACTTTGCTGATGAAAATAATTTTGTATGGAAAAGTTGCATAATTATACAATTCTAAGTAATATTGCGATATGAAACGTACTATTATGACCTATGGAGGTTATTTTGAGCGTTTCATAATGACCTTGACTTTAAACGAGCGTAGGAAAATCGACTATATCTTATCTCTTTTGGAAACAGAGGATAGATTGCCGGTGAAATTTATAAAGCATATTGCCCAAGGTATTTATGAACTAAGAATAAATGTAAACGGATTGGCTCATAGAGTCTTTTTTATTTTTGATGATGACAGCATTGTTATCCTGTTCAATGGCTTTACCAAAAAGTCTATGAAGACTCCGAGATATGAAATAGAAAGAGCAATCAGACTTAAGAAAGAGTATTATGCAGACAAACGATCACAAAATAAGGAATTATAGTGAGGTCTTGAATCATGAGTATGGTCCAAGGGGCAGTGCGTCGAGGAATCAATTTGAGGAAGAGGCGTATGCGTTCTATTCTGGTGCAATTATTCTCGAAGCACGCAAGAAAGCGCATCTTACCCAATCAGAACTCGCAACGCGAATCGGCGCTGATAAGTCATATATTTCCCGGATTGAGAAGGGCGTAACCATACCGAGCGTGTCAACATTCTTCAAAATAGTCAATGCATTGGGTATGAGCATTGCTATCATCAATCCTTTGTAATCGTAACATTCAAAGTCGACGCTTTTGCCGGTAGGTGACCTGATGGTGGTCTAACGCGGTTGCTTAGTATAAGGTGCTGATTAATAAGTAGATACGAATTGGCGCTACGCTAGCCCCCCTCTTTAAAGCAGGGGTTAAGCGCAGGTTAATTTGGAAACTATTGATTAACAAGATGTTGCAAATCTGCCTATGTTTAACCCCAGTCCCAGCATTTACTCTCCTGATGGAATGTTGATTCCCGTGCGGGCTGGAGTCTTTCGAGTTATATGGCAAAAATTTGTTATTTATAAAAAACAGCATATATTTGCAATGTTTATTCCCGGTAGCCTCTGATTCGTCAAGCTATCGGGTTTGGTTTTTTATATAGCTCGGCTCTTGACGGCCGGGGATGATGACAGGAAAGTTTGCCTGGTCGCACGGAAATTGTTAACTTCACGGCCGTACAAATGAATTGATATGGAATTTTCAGAACTTATATTGAAGAGGCAGAGCGATAGGAAGTACGCTCCGAGGCCGGTTGAGAAGGAGGATATTGTCAAGTGTCTTGAGGCGGCGAGGATGGCTCCGTCTGCATGTAATTCGCAGCCGTGGAAGTTTGTGGTGGTGGATGACAGGGCCAAGCTGACCGAGATGGCGGATGCGGCAGTGGGCCTGGGTATGAACAAGTTCACGCATCAGGTGCCTGTGCTGGTGGCTGTGGTGCAGGAGAAGATGAACATGGAGGCGAAGGCGGGTGCTGTCGTGAAGAACAAGGACTACAGCATGATGGATCTTGGTATGGCGGTGGAGAATTTCTGTCTTCAGGCCGCCGAGCTTGGGCTGGGCACATGCATCATGGGGTGGTTTGACGAGAAACGCATCAAGAGGCTTCTTGGTGTGCCTCGCAGCCGCAGGATCCAGCTTCTGATATCGTTGGGATATCCGGATGCTCCGACTCGTGCGAAGGTCAGGAAGCCTCTTGAGCAGATGTCATCTTGGAATGAATATTAGCGGAACACTTCAAAGTGTTCTTTTCCCACACCGCAGGCCGGGCAGGTCCAGGTGTCAGGAATGTCTTCGAACGGAGTGCCGGGGGCTATGCCGTTTTCCGGATCTCCTTCTGCCGGATCGTAGATGTATCCGCAGATGATGCATACGTACTTTTCCATTTTGCGTTTATATAATGTCATAATGTATATGACAAAAATTAAGCCGTTGTTCAAAAGGTCGAATTTTTCTGCGAAAATCGACGAAAGGAACGGTTTTTGTTGTATATTTGGGCTTTTATTGGAAACTAATGGAAGGTACATCATTGCACAACATTACTCTTGGACAGTTCAAGAGTTTCTTTCCGTCGGCCCCTAGCATCGGCATGGGAGACGACTTCTATATAATGGATATCAAATTCAGCGAGAGGAATAAGATTCTGGGCCATCCTTGCCGTTTTGACGGATATATGCTGCTTTATTGCATAAAGGGCAATCTGAGGCTGAACGTCAATCTTACAGAGTTTCAGATAGGGGACGGTATGATCTTCATGAATGTTCCCGGCAACATAATAAGGGTGAACGAGCTGGTGGATGTTCAGCAGAAGGATCTTCATTATATATGTATAGCGCTTTCCCGTGAGTTCGTGCAGGGATTGCACATCGATGTCAACAAGATGTTCAACGAGGGCCTGTCGATGCTGGAGAATCCGAGCCTGCGCCTCAAGGAGGGGGAGACTCAGTTGCTTTGCAGACAGATAGACCTTATCATCAATGTACTGAAGTCGGATGTGCTCTTCAAGAAGGAGTGCGTATATTCGATGCTGTCGTCTATGTTCTATATCATCATGGGCGTATGGGGTGACAGGCAGAGCAATGACAGAAGCCTGGGACAGGTGACGCATACGCGCAGCAAGGTGATCTTCGACCAGTTCATCAAGCTTGTGTCGGAGTATCATACGCAGTATCGCAACGTCGGGTTCTATGCGGACAAGCTGTGCCTGACTCCGAAGTATCTGTCGAAACTTATAAAGGGCGCCACAGGGCGCTCGGCGCCTGATTGGATTGATGCATATGTGATCCTGGAGGCGAAGAATCTGCTCAAGTATTCGAATGTGACCATCAAGGAGGTGGTCTACAGACTGAACTTCCCGAACCAGTCGGTGTTCTATAAATTTTTCAAGGCCCGTACCGGTATGACACCTACAGAATATAGAAATTCATAGAGTGTCAAAAGGAAATCAAATCATATATTTTGGTGTTGATTTTAGGGCGTTTTACAGAAAATTCACTTTAATTTCGATATAAAATTTGGAAGTATAGTTTTAATCATTAACTTTGCATGCAGACATCAGAAATTTATTTCGTGTCTATTTGTTAAGTTCGTTTTATATACGGCAGGGTTCCTTGGGGAGGGAACCCTGCTAATTTTTATGGAAATATCGACCTTTTGGTCCGCCGTGTCGTTTTTTTTCGTAACTTGGGCGCGGTTTTGACGAATCTATATAATTATTAACATAAAAACTATCACAAATGAACAAGAACAAGATCAACTGGGTAGCGGTCCTTACGATGATGTTCCTCTTCGGAATGATTTCGTTCGTGACCAACCTCGCGGCTCCAATCGGAAACATCTGGAAAATCCAGCCAGGTATCGATGGCTCAAGCTTCTGGGGAATGATGGGTAACATGATGAACTTCCTTGCATACCTCTTCATGGGTATCCCTGCAGGTAAGCTTATCACTAATCTCGGTTACAAGAAGACAACTCTTATCGGTGTTGGTGTAGGTTTCTTCGGAGTCCTCATCCAGTTCCTTTCAGGTAAGATCGGCGTGGGTGCAACTCTTGCCGGACTTCCTGCAAACTTCTTCGTGTACCTCCTCGGTGCATTCGTATGCGGTTTCTCGGTTTGTATCCTCAATACAGTAGTAAACCCTATGCTCACCCTTCTCGGTGGCGGTGGAAACAGAGGTAATCAGCTCGTTCAGATCGGTGGTACTTTCAACTCGCTCATGGGTACAATCACTCCTATGCTTGTCGGTGCCCTCATCGGACAGATCACAAAGGAGACAGCTATTTCTGATGTGAACACAGTTCTTTTCATGGCTATGGGCGTGTTCGCTGCAACATTCGCAGTGCTCATCTTCGTTCCTTTCGTGGAGCCTGAGCAGGAGAAGTCTGACGCTTCAGTAAAGAGCCTCCTCAAGTACAGCCACCTTGTATATGGTGTTATCGCTATCTTCCTTTATGTAGGTGTAGAGGTGGGTATCCCTGGTACATTGAACTTCTATCTTACCGATACTCTCGGAACATCCAATGCCGCAACTACAGCAGGTTTCGTTGCCGGTACATACTGGTTCCTCATGCTTTGCGGCCGTTTCATCTCAAGCCTTATCAGCGGAAAGGTTTCATCGAAGACTCAGCTCGCAGTGACTTGTGCTGTGGCTATCGTTCTCGTGATTTCAGCGATGTTCACAACTAACGTGCAGGCATCTATGCCGGTATTCACAGGTTCAGGCTTCGGTATGGCACAGGTTCCTCTTACAGCGGTTCTCCTCGTATGCTGCGGTCTCTGCACTTCAGTGATGTGGGGTACGATCTTCAACCTTTCAGTCGAGGGTCTCGGCAAGCACTCAGCTCTTGCTTCAGGTCTCTTCATGACAATGGTTGTGGGTGGTGGAGTCCTTCCGCTCGTTCAGAACGCAATCGCTGATGCTGTATCATACATGGCAAGCTACTGGGTGATCGTTGCAGCTCTTGCATACATGCTGTGGTTCGCCCTCTTCGGATCAAAGGTAAAGAATGCATAACATTAATTCTGATACAATATGAATTCATCTTACGTAGTAGGTATCGATGTAGGAGGTCAGACCTCCAAGATCGGAGTCGTTGACGCAAGAGGCACTGTCCTCGCACAGACAGTTATCCGCACAGACACTTATGATAAGGTCGAGCCTTATATTGCCGAGCTTGCAGAGGCTGTGAACAAGCTTATCAAGGAGTCTGGCACAGAGGGCAAGGTAAGGGGCATCGGAGTTGGCGCACCTAACGGAAACTATTATACAGGAACAATCGAGAACGCTCCTAACCTTCTTTGGGGACGTCAGAGAGTAGAGTTCGCAAAGCTCCTTTCTGAGGCGATGGACGGTCTTCCGGTTGCTCTTACAAATGATGCAAATGCAGCGGCTGTGGGTGAGATGACCTATGGCGCGGCAAGAGGTATGAAGAATTTCATCATGATCACTCTCGGTACAGGAGTAGGTTCAGGTATCGTGATCAACGGTGAGGTCGTTTATGGACACGACGGTTTCGCAGGTGAGCTTGGTCATACTGCAGCGGTTCACAACAACGGACGTACCTGCGGCTGCGGCAAGACAGGTTGCCTTGAGACTTATGCGTCTGCGACAGGTGTGGCTCGTACAGCACGCGAGTGGCTTGAGCTTTCAGACGAGCCTTCAGTTCTCAGAAGCCTTGACAGCATCGCTTCGAAGGATGTTTATGAGGCTGCAAAGGAGGGGGACAAGCTTGCTCTCAAGATCTTCGAGTTCACAGGAAAGATCCTCGGACGCTCGTTCGCAGACTTCATCGCATTCAGCGCGCCTGAGGCGATCGTCCTCTTCGGCGGTCTTGCACGTGCCAAGGAGTTCCTCACAGAGCCTATCCTTGACGCAATGAACTCAAACGTACTCCCATTGTGGAGAAACAAGGTGCAGCTGGTCTACTCTCAGCTCAAGGAGTCTGACGCAGCCATCCTCGGCGCTTCAGCCCTCGCTTGGGAGCTCTAACCGGACCTTAATATATAGATCAGGGACAGGCGGTCATGCCGTTTGTCCCTGATCTGTTTTATGCCTTGTCCTTCTTCCTCTGTCCTTCTTTCCTGTTTCTCTTCCCTGTCACGATACATCCAAAACCGCCGATTTGGCTGTGTCGTGACACGAATCTGCTCTTTTTCTGCTTTTTTGTGTCACGATACACCTGAAATGGCGATTTAGACTGTATCGTGACATAGCGGCTATAGGGCTGGAAATCGTGACATAGCAAGACATCGCTGTATTTGTTCTGTTCCGATATGATATCTTGATTTCAGGAAGCTTGCAGCCTGCTGTACCTGATTGACTGACAGCTGATATAGGGTCTTTCCTCCGAACCTGTCATTCAGCAGCTTGTCTATGATGCAGCATAGTTCTATGTCGTGTATGGTGTTCGGATTGTGTCTTCCGTATTCGTTTGCAAGCAGTTGCTGCACGGCAGCACCTTTAACTCCATTTTCGATGTCGCAGATCCGGATCGGAGAGATGTCAGGGCCGTCATTGGATTGTTCTTTCTCCCATGTCTCTCCTGAAAGCCTGTTCATATAATACATATACGACCTGGCTGTGCTGAACTGGTGCTCCAAATCAGTCACGTCTACGATGTACTCTGCCAGTATCAGTCCGTCGGAGCCCATCATGATTTCGTGAGGCAGTCTGTTTCTGTCCGGCATTCTGCTGTAATGCCTCACTGATTTCTTCGCTCCTTCATTCAACTCGAATCCCAGTTCCTTCCTGAATGCTGCTCGTGCCGAAGAGTATGGGTATTCGAATGGCGTAGCGCATATGCCATGGTGAAGTGGATTGCGAAGTATATATGCGATGGCGGTCAGCAGATGGTGCAGTCCTCGGATTTCAAGTGTGAAGAACTGCCGTTCCCCAAGCCTGCCTTTTCTTTTGTACCTGCTGTTGAAGTAGCATGAATACGGATACCGGAACGATACGATGAATCCTTTTAGATTGTCTGCCCGCACGCATAGGTGTACATGGTTGGACATCAGACAATAGGCTGATATTGTTGTGTCTGTCTTGTATGCGGCAATTGCAAGGCAAACGATCCCATGAATGTAGTCTTCCTTGCTCCTGAACAGCAGCTCGTCTCCTCCTGACCAGCATAAATGATAAGTTTTTTTCATTTTTGCTTTTAAGGTACAGAGGACTATACGAGATTTGTTAAAGAAAAGGAAAAATGTGACGAAATTCTGACTTTAAAATTTATTTTTCAGTGTTAAAAATTTATTTTAAACATTTTTGCCGTCTCGCGAGTCTCCGTCTTTCGTGTCACGATACACCGGAATGCGCCAATGTAAGTGTATCGTGACACAAAAGAATCGTTTTGGGGCATTCTGTTGTCACAATACAGTCAAATCGGCCCTTTGGAATGTATCGTGACAGGACGACTACATGGCCGTATATCGTGACAAGTGGATTTTAAGCAGGCACTGCGTTAGAAGCGCATGAGGCGCATTTCGGGTGCGACGCGGTATGGAGTGGCGCGGATGAAGAGGAGCCACTGTGCCAGGTAGTAGGTCACAAGCACGAGATAAGTCCTGTAGGGGACAGGCTCCACGAACATGTTCCAGGCGATGATGAAGTCAGAGAACACGAAAAGCACGGCTCCGAGTGCGTATAGGCTGCTTCGCTGAAGCAGGGCGGTAAGGAGCATCAGGCTGATGATGCAGGCATAAATGCCGACTCCTGCCTTGATGATTCCCGGTTCGGCGTTCGGTACGATCCGGAAAAATGCTGTCGCGAGGAGGGCGAGGGTGCAGAAAATGACCATGGCGAGGTATCCCTTGGCCTTTGAGGTCAGCTTCATGTCTTTCTCCACCTTGCTGAAGTATCTTCCTATGAAGAATGTTATGAACCAGACATGTCCTATGGCGAAGAAGCCCATCTGGGCCAGAAAGTTTCCGCATGAACCCATGTAATCCCCGATAGCGCTGAATATGAATGCCATCGCTATCTGCCAAGGGCACATCCAAAGGGCTGAGACTGCCAGTATCGCTACCGGGATCGTGACCTTGTGCGGGATCTCTACAGGAAGGAAATATAAGACTGAGGCAAGGAGGAAGAGAATGCTGCTGCTTACTGCTGCTGTGCTTATTCTCTTCTCGTTCATACGTAAGATGCTCATGGCTGGTGTTCTTTTGAGCGCTAAGTTAGTAAAAATAATCTTTAAGCATTTGCGATGCTGAGTAATTCTTCTTTTTTCGATATTAGGTTACGAATTGATAAGAAGACGCGGATACTATGACTAAAGTGTAAGTGTGGTCGGTAAGAAATATCTATCAAATAATTATTTAAGATTGCCGTAGAGTTTGGAATTTTATAAAAAAAAATCTAATTTTGTAGTTCGGGGTGGTTTTATCCAGCCCGATTTAAAACGAGTTAGTGTGTAGTGTAGCATACTAAAGTGAAAAATCAATATTTATGTTAAACAACTAAAAGTAACAACTATGAGAAAAATTAAACTATTTCTCACAGCGTTAGCAGTGATGATCTCTTCTGTGGCCTTTGCCCAGAAATTGACAGTCACTGGAAATGTGACTGACGCCTCAAATGGCGAGCCGGTACCTTTCGCATCAGTTCATGAGAAGGGGACAATGAACGGAGTCAATACTGACGTTAATGGACATTACTCAATTACAGTATCCAAGGATGCAACTCTCGTGTTCTCATCTATCGGATATGAAGCTGTCGAGGTTCCTGTAGTGGGTAAAGCGCTGATTGACTGCGAACTTCCTCTTGATTCGGAAAGGCTTGAAGATGCAGTCGTAGTCGGCTACGGTTCTGCAAAGAAGGTCGGAACAATCATTGGTTCGTTGACGACCGTGAAGTCTGATGCGCTTAAGAATGCTCCATCATCATCAGCTCTCGATGCCCTTCAGGGTCAGGTTGCGGGTCTGGCTGTCATGACAACTGGTGGTGTTGCCGGTGATAACAATGTGTCGATGACGCTCCATGGAACAGGATCTTTGGGATCAAGTTCGCAGCCTCTTTTTGTTATTGATGGTATTCCATCAAGCAGCCGTGCAATCATGGCTCTTAACCCTAATGATATCTTGAGCATATCTGTGCTTAAGGATGCATCTGCTACTTCAATTTATGGTTCGCGTGCATCTAATGGTGTCGTTTATGTGACTACAAAGTCAGGAGGTTATAATTCGCAGGCTACCATAACAGTAAGAAGTCAGGCAGGTATCTCTACAATTGCCGATATGACTCTTTATAAGAATATGATGTCAGGTCCGGAACTTAAGGAGTTTTGGATTAAGGCTGGTTTGATGACTCCAGATCAGATTTACAGCACTTATACAAGCCAGGGATTTGATGCTGATACCAAGTGGTATAACTACACTCAGCAGTTCAATAACCCTCAGTTCCAGAATGATGTGACAGTAGAAGGCGGTGGAGAGAAGGTGGCATATATGATTGGTGCTTCTCAATTCCATCAGAGAGGTACGGCTATTGGAAACGTTTATGATCGTTATACTGTCCGTTCAAACGTTCAGGGCCGTCCAAAGGATTGGCTCAAGTTGGGCGCAAATATCGGTCTCAGTTATGACAAGAAGTCAAACAATCCGAACTGGGGTTCTTCTTCCGGTGGTGCTGCTTATACTTCAGGTGGTCTTTCTTATCTTCTCAATCCATTGTATCCTGCTATAGATCCGGAAACAGGTAAGGAGTATGAAATTCAGTATCCTAACGGAATGAACAACCATCATTATTATATGAAGAGCCGAATGAACCAGACGGATCGTTTCGGAGTTGTTGCGTCATTCTTTGCTGAAATTGAACCAATAAGAAACCTGAAGATTACTTCGCGTGCAGGTATTGACGGATCAATACAGAAAGCCCATACTACAGCATTGCCATCTTCAGTAATCTATGCAGGTAGCGGTTATAGAAATAGACAGGCAGCGATTGACTTTGCAGCTACTATTACAAATACAATTGAATATTCATTCAATATCGGTCACGACCATCATTTTATCTTCCTTGTCGGTCAGGAGGGTATTTCAAACGAGTACGATTATATGGGAGCCTACTCTGAAGGCCAGAATGATGATCGTCTCTTGAATCTCCAGAATGGTACACAACCTACATATGATGTGACAGAATCTTATGAAGCAAGTAAGTTCCTTTCTTTCTTTGGTAGGGTAGATTACTCATTGATGGAGAAATATTACTTCGATGCATCTATCCGTAATGACCGTAGTTCACGTTTCGGTCCAGCCAACCGCAGTGCATTCTTCTGGGCTGCCGGAGGTATGTGGAAAATAAAGAAGGAGAATTTTATGAGCGACCTTACTTGGCTCAATGACTTGAACTTTAAGGTTAGCTACGGTACTCAGGGTAATGCAAATATCGGTAACTATTCTCACTATGGTCTCGTAACTGCATCTTCTGATTATGCTCAAACATCAGGTAAGGTTGTAGGTCAGGCGGCCAACCGTAATATCACTTGGGAGAATCAGGCACTCCTTACCATAGGATTGAACGGACGTATTGCTGATTTTATCGATTTCAATGTCGAGTATTATAGGAGAACTACCACAGATATGCTGATGGGAGTACCTTATAACTATACAACAGGATTCACATCTATTACAGATAATGTCGGTTCCCTTCTTAATACAGGTGTTGATATTACTCTCGGCTTTGATATTCTTCGTCATAAGGACTACTTCCTTCGTGCAAGTGCAAACTTCAACTATAACGATGAGAAGGTGACAGGCCTCTTCCACGGTCTCGAAAGATGGGAGATTGCAAATACAGGTCTTGCATACGTACTTGGTGAGCCGGTTCTCTACTACGCTCCTATTTATGCAGGTGTTGACCCGGCAGATGGTGCACCAATGTGGTACGTTCCTGGTGATAATATCGATGAGACAACTATGAACGAGACAACCAAGACATATGATGAGGCTTCACTTACTCAGAATACCGGTCTTCGTTGGCATAACCCAATCAATGGTGGTTTCAGTATTTCAGGTGGATGGAGAGGTCTCTCGCTTCAGGCAGATTTCTCATATGTGATTGGTAAGACGATCATCAATAACGATGGCTTCTTCTATTCTAACCCTGTCCAGAATCTTGATAGTACTCAGCATAAGGAGGTTACTGATTTCTGGACTCCTGAAAATACAGATGCCAAGTTCCCAGATTGGTCAAAGGGATATTCGATGCAGTTTGATACTCACTTGTATGAGAATGCAGATTTCCTTCGTCTGAAGAACCTTCAGGTTGCATATGACCTGCCGAGAAGATTCCTTGGCAATCAGAGAGTGCTTAATGGCATTAAGGTGTCATTCACTGGCCGTAACCTCTTGACTTTCACTAACTATTCTGGTATCGACCCAGAGGTGGATTCAAATGTGACATATGGTATCGTTGGTAACTCTAAACAGTTCCTCTTCGGTCTTGAGCTTACTTTCTAATATCAGAATTGTAAATAAGAATAGGATATGAAAAAGAAGAATATAATTAAAAATACCTTCCTTGGCAGCATGGCGGTGATATTGCTTGCTTCGTGTGATCTGAATATGGTTCCGACAGATGCAATCGTTTACGAGGAGGGAACTCCGCTCTTTCTTAGCGAAGCGGATGTATTGGCATTTGAGGTCGGTATCCTTGCTGATTATCGCGGACTTCAGTATGGCTCATTTACGCAGAGTACCGAAGTTATGTGTGACGCATTCAATGCAACAATAGGCTTCGGAAATAACTATGGATCTGTTCATAGAGCAGATTATACGTTCACCCCAAGTGACACTTATGTTGAGTCTATGTGGGGCAGCCATTATATCGCAATCAAGGATTATAATATCGCAATCGCGAATTGTAAACTTGTCGCAGATGATGCTCCTCATAAGCCAGCGGCTGACTATCTTGAGGGTCTGGCATATTTCTGCCGTGCGTCTTCTTACCTCACCCTTGCAAGACACTTTGGAAAGGATTATGACCCTGCGACAGCAGAGACCGATCTTTGTGTTCCGCTTGTTCTTAAATATGATCAGGCAGAGAAACCTTTCCGTGCTACAGTTAAGGAAGTCTATGATCAGATTTTTGATGACCTTTCTCTAGCAGAGGAGCTCCTTGCTGAGTCTCCAGGAGCAGTTAGATCAGTTGTTCCTACTATTGATGCGGTGTATGCATTGATGGCACGTTATTACCTTGATGTCGAGGATTATCAGTCTGCAGCTAGTTATGCAATGGATGTGATTGATTCTGAAGCAGGATACGCACTTGCAAGTTCAGCTGAGGCTATGGTTGTAGAGTATACAAATGATAATGGAACTGAGCCGATTGTGCAGTGCTTTGCTACTATGGCTGAGGGCGCAAAGGGTAATACGTTATTTACAAGTGTAGGAACAGGAAATGATGTGCCTAAGTATTTCGGCTCGCTCTTTATTCCTACTAATAAGCTTGTGGCTTCTTATGGATCAGGTGACCTGCGTTTTACAACATGGTTCACTAATAGCATGTACCCAATTTTCTCTTCCGGTAACTATTATACCGAGCCTTATGTGTTCATCAAATATCTCGATAATCCTGCACTTCGTTCTGGAAACGTCGAGACTGGTGCGCATGCTGCAAAGCCGCTCATGATTGGTGAAATGTATCTTATCGCAGCTGAGGCGTATGCAATGGATGGCGATGAGGATGCGGCAGTTTCAATTCTTCAGGAGTTGAGAGGTGCCCGTAGAGCAGGTGCCGTAACAGGTGACATTATGGATGAGGTAAAACTTGAGTGGTTCAGAGAAACTGTCGGTGAAGGTCTTCGACTTTCATGTCTCAAGCGTTGGGGTGATGGTATTGATACCAGAGCACCACAGCCTTCTGCAACTGAACTTGTCATGACAGGTTCTGCATATACTGAGCGAGAACTTACATCAGATTCTCATGTTTTCGTTTGGCCAGTGCCGACATATGAGATAAAGATTAATGAGAATCTTGTTCAGAACCCTGGATATTCTGAATAGTTACTAATTATTAAGATTATGAAGAAGATTTTAAATATTTGCGCAGTAGTATCTATCGTTCTTCTTGCAATTTCTTGTAATAGAAAGGTTGAGTTTGAACATAGTACATTTGTGACATTTTCGTCAGTAAAGTATAATGTTGAAGAGACTGTAGGTACTATTTCTCTACCTGTTATTCTTTACAATGCTACAGGTGAGGACGTACAGGTATCTGTTGCGGTAGATGCTAAAACAGCTGAAGAGGGTACTGACTTCAATATTGTTAACCCAAGTAGTGGACTTTTGACATTCACCGGTCAGACTGATACTTTATATGTGGATCTCGAGATTAATGCTATGGTAGGTGAATTTACAGGGGCAAAGGCATTCTCTCTTTCAATCAGCAGTCTCACTGATGGTGTGGCCACAGGAAACTTTGCTACAGCTGATGTGACAATCATTGATCTTGACCACCCTCTTTCTCAGTTCGTAGGAGAATGGGCAGGAACACTTATGTTTGCTTCAAATCCTCCAACGCCTCTTTCAACTGTGCTCAAGATTTCGATTGATGCCAATGATCCGACATATACTCAGCTGATTATAGAGGGTTGGGAGGCACATCCAAGCTATTCTGGTTATGCGGTTCCAGTTACAGCAGTCTATGATCCAAGCGTTTCACCAAACGTGCGGGTACTTACTGGACAGACTGGATGGTATGTAAACGACTATTATAATTTCATCTTTACAGGACTTGACGAATCTGGCTCAAGTATGACAGATCTTGAACTTGCATACGATCCAGAGGCTGCAACTTTGACGCAACTTAATATGTTTGGTGCGTACAATACAAAAGGTGCTGATGAAGATTTGGGATTCTATTCGCTTTATCAGCCAGGAACAGTCTTTACAAAGAAGTAAGGTCTAACTTAACTTTTAGATGATAGGTGAGCGGTTAATACCGCCCACCTATTAAAATTTATTTAAACATATATTATGAAGTATTGGTTTACAGCTGTATTCTCGGCTGTTGTTTTGTTCTCTTGTACAGGTGAGGAAATATTCCCTTTGGAGTCCGATGGTTCTGTTGATACAAATGTTGAGTCAGTTGACGATTATGTCAGTGGTGAGGCACGAGTTTATCTGAGTGAAGAATTGACGGCTATAGTTGAAGAAGCACTCCAATCCGGGCAAGCAGTAACAAAGTCCCAGAGTATGAACACTGCTCTGAATGAACTTGGCATAACTGAGATGCGTCGTCTTTTTCCACATGCTGGTGAATATGAGGAACGTACCAGGAATGAAGGGCTTCATAGGTGGTATGTAGTGAAGTATTCTGCAGATGTGTCCTTGACGAAGGCTCAGACCGGCCTCGAAAAGGTTGATGGTATTGACATTTTTGAACCTGTGATGCCAGTCAAGAATAATGACTTCAATGACCTGTCTTCAGATTTATGGGGACTTTATAATACTTCATATCGTGGTGTAGACATAAATGTCAAGCCAGTCTGGTCTGAATTTACCACAGGAAATCCAGATGTCATAGTTTCAGTAGTTGATAATGGTGTTGATCTGACTCATCAGGATCTTGCTGACAATTGTCTTACTAGTGGACATTACAATGCCGTATATGACAATTCAAATATTGTTGCCGGTGCCCATGGGACACATGTTGCAGGAACTATTGCTGCTGTAAGTAACAATAGTAAAGGAGTCGCAGGAATTGCAGGCGGAAACAAGGCTAAAGGGCAGCCAGGAGTGAAGATTATGTCATGTCAGATATTTGTAGATAATCCAGATGGCACTACATCAGGTTCCGGTGGCGCTCCTGCGATAAAGTGGGGTGCAGATCATGGTGCGGTCATTTCTCAGAACAGTTGGGGATATAATTATGATACTGACGGCAATGGGGTTGTCGAGGGAGACGAATTAACGCGAGCCTTGAATGCGCGTATCAGTTCCTCAGATAAAGCAGCCGTGGATTACTTTATCAAGTATGCTGGATGTGATAATAAAGGCAATCAACTTCCGAATTCCCCTATGAAGGGAGGTGTGGTAATCTTTGCTGCGGGTAATGATGCCATAGCGATGGGCGCACCAGCCGAGTATGAAGCAGTGGTTGCTGTTGGCTCAATTGCATCGGATGGTAAAAGATCGAGTTTCTCGAATTATGGAGAATGGGTTGACATATGTGCTCCTGGATCAAATATACTGAGTACGATTCCTGGTAATGAATATGGAGCCATGAGTGGAACCTCAATGGCATGTCCGCATGTTTCAGGAGTTGCATCCCTGATTGTGTCATATTTCGGCGGGCCAGGATTCACCAATGAGATGCTTAAGGAGAAGTTGTTGAATAGCGCTAATAAGTCAATCGTTTCACAATCATACAAGATTGGAGGTCTTGTTGATGCATATGGAGCTTTTGTGTATGGTAACGATAAGGCTCCTTTAGAAGTGACTGACTTGCTGGCATCAGGTAGAGGAAATAATATTGACCTGACATGGACTGTGCCTGCTGATGAGGATGGGAAGGCAGCATATGGTTTCCTCGTGATTTATGGTAAGGACAAGGGAAAGGTTGAAGCAGCTACACCATCAGCATTGCAGGATGTGGAATATACGGTTTGTGTGCCTGATCTTGGCGCTGGTGAAAAAGCACAGTTTTCAGTTTCCCGTGTTGATTTTGAAAGTCAGTACTATGTAAAGATGCTATCTTATTCATACGGCCGTAATTATTCCAAACCAACAGAGGTGCTTTCTGCAGTAACCACTGAAAATCATGCTCCTATGATTGTTGTGGATTATCAGGGAATGCTGTCTTTGAGGTCATCAGAAGTTTTGAATGTTGCAATTGATATCAAAGACCCAGACAGTCATGCAGTAAATGTAGTTCATGAGAGAGGTTCAGATGCTGAAACTATGATGTTGAATCCCGATGGAAGGTGGCGTCTTACTTTGAAAGGGAAAGATGCGCCTGAGGGAGAGTATGAGATGAAGATTATCGCGACTGATGAGTATGGAATGGCAACGACTCTTCCGATCAAGTACGTCATTAGAGCGAATTCAGCTCCTGTGAAGCTCCAAGATATAGATGATATTCTTCTTACGGCGAAGGGAAAAGAGTTCATCATAGATATGACTGAGTATGTCACGGATCCTGACGGTGAGCAACTGAAATATGAAGTAGTCGCTTCTGATGCCAAGATTGCACACATTAACCCTAAGGATGACAAACTTATAGGTACTGCGCTTGGATATGGCGCAACAAATATTACCGTCGTAGCCAAGGACGCCCGCGGCGAAAAGGTCGTGTTCGAGTTCAAGGTGACAGTGAAGGACCCTTCTGATCCTTTGTCAGTATATCCTAACCCTGTGAAGGATTACCTGAATGTCGCAACTCTCGATATGGCTGAGACTTCAATAGATATCTATAACTCGACCGGTAAGTTAGTATATAGCACTGTTGAGCAGGTGAGTGCAACCGAACCGCTGCAGATCGATATGAGAGATTATGCACCGGGTACTTATTCGGTTCAGGTGGCATTTGGCGGAAAAGAGTATAGGAAGAACGTTGTAAAACTCTAGGACTATGAAGAAGATATTATATATAGCCGGAGCTCTTATGCTCCTTGTTCCAGCAGTCAGCCATGCTCAGGCATTGCCTTTTGTTGCTGCCGAGACAGATGCGGCAAGTCTTGGTACAGCAGGTGCCGGTCTGGTGGAGACATCTTCTGTTGCGGATGCATCTTTCTCGAATGCTGCAGTTATTCCGTTCTCGGACAATAAGCTGGATGCGTCTGTGGGATATACCATGTGGCAGCCGTCTTCTTCAAACATCCTTAACGTGGGTGTGGCATACAATGTCAAGAGCAAGTTCGGTGTTGCATTAGGAGTATACTATGGCATGAATCCTTCATACGATGTGACCAATGAGAGTGGTGCCGTTGCAGGCGTGTTCGCTCCTAAGGATATTCACGTGAATGCAGGTCTTGCATGGAGATTCCTGCCGTTCCTTTCACTTGGTGCCAATATAGGATATGCGACAAGCTCGCTCGCAGAGGGACATTCTTATGGCGCCCTTGCAGCTGATGTCTTCGCAATGGCCAAGTTCGGCGGCTTCAGGGTTACAGCCGGTGTTGCCAATGTCGGTACTACGGTGAAGTCGGCATCAGGAGCAGAATTCTGCATTCCAGGCTCGATCGCAGTGGGTGCCGGATATGGCAAGGTGTTCGGTGAGAAGCACGGAATCGATGTGCTTGTGGACGCTGACTATTATTTCAGCGGCTGGATGGCAGTCGCAGCCGGTGCAGCATATACATTCAACGATCTCTTCTCTGTCAGAGCGGGATATCGTTATGGCGGTGAGTCTCCGGTGCCTTCATATGCATCTGTAGGTGCAGGAGTGAAGATTCTCGGCATCAAGTTCGATGTGGCTTATCTCATAGCTTCAGGTCCGGTCAAGAATACTCTGGCCCTTTCATTGGGATACGCTTTCTAAAAGCTTTGCTGACAGATATAGGCGGCGGTTCGAAAAATTTCGGACCGCCGTTTTTTATTTGGCAGATTTTTTGGGTTGCAGCGGGTTACGTCTGAAAATAAAGTTAGTTATGTGTAGGAAAATCGTAATCTCGCTGGCCGCCTTATGTGGCTTTATGGCCTTTGCGGCGGCGCAGGACCTGACAGTGTCAGGTACAGTCACTGATCCGGAGGGATACCCTTTGGATGGTGCGACAATAATAGTCAAGGGGACGACAACGGGTGTTTCCGTGAATTCTGACGGACGATATGAGATAAAAGTCCCGAAGGAGGCCGTCCTCATAGCTTCATATCTGGGGTATCTTCCTCAGGAAAAGCCTGTTGCAGGCGAACATACATTGAATTTCATCCTGTCTGAGGATACGGCCTATCTGGACGATGTGATAGTGGTTGCCTATGGAGCCATGTCAAAGCAGGATTTTACCGGATCTGCTTCACAAGTCAGCGGCGACGCCTTGGCCCAGTCGTCCAGGGAGTCGGTGGACAAGGGTATGATAGGCAAGATGTCCGGCGTGCGCATCGCTTCCGACAACGGAGATCCGGGCTCGGCGGGCAGTGTGCAGATCCGAGGAGTCGGATCCATCTCTGCCGGCACCTCGCCGCTTTATGTGATTGATGGAGTGGTGATGTCGACCTCTACTGCGTCAGACCTTCAGGTCGGATATAAAAGCATGGGTGTCCTTAACTCCATCAATCCAGAGGATATTGAATCCATGACGGTGCTGAAGGATGCCGCAGCGGCTTCTCTATATGGTTCGCGCGCGGCGAACGGAGTTATCATCATCACTACCAAGCGTGGAAAGCAGGGCAGGACGACCGTTTCGTATAACGGTGAAGTCGGGGTCTCTTCCATGGCGGACAATAAGGCCCTGCGTATGATGAACGGTCCGCAATTCATTCAGTATCTGAAGGATGCGGGTGACAATGCGTATGCTATCAATCCGGCATATTCCTATGGATTTACGGGTGATGAGATCGCTGCCATGACAGCTGATCCGAGCGGAGAGACAAGTACTGACTGGACGGATCAGATATTCCGTCAGGCACTCACCCACAACCATCAGATCAGCCTTACGGCAGGAGGGGAGAAGACAAAGGTGTATGCCGGTATAGGCTATGACAAGACCGACGGAATCGTCCTGGGCTCATACTTCGAGAGGTATTCCGGAAGGGTGAATGTCGATCATCAGGTCAGCGACTGGCTCAAGGTGGGCATCAGGCAGATGGTCTCATTTACCGGGACAAAAGGCCACAGCGACCAGAGCAATCAGGCCCAGGGAATGGGCTATGCGACTCCGCTCGGAGTCCTGACTCAGAGCGACCCGACAGCGCTCCCGAAGAATCCTGACGGAAGCTGGAACGAGTATGTCAGCTGGAGCGGACAGACGGGCAATCCCCACCTTGTGTTCGACAGCGACACCGAGTATAACAAGACCCATATGATGAGGAGCCTCTCAAGTCTGGATCTTGATGTGAAATTTACTGATTATCTGAGTCTTACGAATACATTCGGCTATGACTATATAGATAATAAGCAGTACCTGTGGTGGGCTCCTTCTTCCATTGACGGTGCGTCAATGAACGGACTGAGTGCGTCTTATATATTCCAGACTTCGGATCTTACCAATTCCACGATTCTTCGTTATTCGGACAGCTTCGGAGCGCATGCGATTTCAGCCATTGCCGGTTTTGAGGTCGCCGACCACAGGACCGGATACACATATGCGAGTGCCAATAATTTCCCGAACGACAAGCTTAATGCTCTGTCAGTGGGTCAGGTGGACGGAGTCGGCGGAGCATCATACAGGTCATTCATGATGTCGCTCCTCGGCAATGCCAACTATGACTATGACAACCGCTATTATCTCTCCGCATCGTTCCGTCGTGACGGTTCGTCACGCCTGGGTCCGGACAGCAGATGGGCCAATTTCTGGTCTGTGTCAGCTGCGTGGAGGATCAGTCGTGAGGCGTTCATGGAGAATGTATCGGACCTTTTCCATGATCTGAAGATAAAGGCTTCATATGGAACGAACGGCAATCTGCCATCTGAGTATTATGCATATCAGGGACTATATTCGGCAAGTGCAGGGTATGGAACCGCATCGGGAATTTTCTGGAGCAATCCGGAGAACAGCCATCTGGGATGGGAGAAGTCACGCAATTTCAATGTCGGATTTGACTGGAACCTCTACAATCGCGTTGACATCGGCGTGGAGTATTATAACAAGTATACCAGTTCGCTGATATTCAACATGCCGGCATCAGCCGTCACGGGCTTCAGCAGCTACACCTCCAATGTAGGTCATCTTCTCAATGACGGTGTCGAAGTGGAGATAAGTTCGCAGAACATTTCGCGAAGAAATTTCACATGGTCCACAGACTTCAATTTTACATGGCAGAGGTCTGTCGTCAAGAATCTTCCGAACGACGGAGCGGACATAATCTACGGTGACGGAGGAATGTATATCCACAGGGAAGGCGAGTCCATGTATTCGTTCTATCTTCCTGAGTGGAAGGGAGTTGACGCAGAGACAGGACTCGGTGAATTCTGGGTCGATCCGCTTGACCATTCGCAGGGCGTGACCAACTATTACTCCCAGGCAGGAAGCGCCATCGTGGGCAAGGCTTTGCCGGATTTTACGGGTGGCATGACCAATACGATGACATTCCTTGACGGTCTTCTCGACCTGTCTTTCCTGATTTCTTATCAGTTCGGAGGATCCCTCTTCGACTACCCGGGATATTTCACTCACAGCGACGGATTCAGGGCGGCTTCCATGAACGCAGCTGCTGATGCGGCGGACTATTGGACTCCTCAGAACAGGGATGCGGAATTTCCTAAGCCGATAATGAACAATCCATACCGTTGGGACCGCTTCTCAAGCAGGCTCATCAAGTCTACTGACAATATCAGGATGAGGGAGATCACGGTGGGTTGCAATATCCCTGTGAAGAAGTATCTGGAGAGCGTGAGAGTCTATTTCAGGGCTACCAATCCGTTCATGATCTGGTCGGCTGTGCCTGACATCGATCCGGATGTCGCCATCAACGGATACCGTACGGCGGATGTCCCTGTGACAAAGTCGTTTGTGCTTGGAATCAACCTGACTTTATAATTATTTAAACTGAGTGATATGAAAAAATCAATATATATGCTTGCCTGCCTTACAGTAGCGGCAGCCTGCGAGGCTCTTGATCAGGCGCCATCCACTTCGGTGACGACCGACACCGCCATCACCGGTGTAGAAGACCTGGCGAATGCGGTCAACGGAGCCTACTACGTTGCGACATACGGCACGATGCTGACCGTTGCCTCGGAAATGTCAATATATGCAGACCTTGTCGGCCCGGACTCATATCAGCCGGCATCTTCAGGTCAGAATGCATCCCGTCTTGCCGGCTTTTCGATGACGGCAAATGATACATACAACGCTTACTATTACCTTTATGCGGCCATAGCGAGCGTCAACAGCGCGCTGGAGAAGGCTGCGCTCCTGGAAGACCAGGAGGCTGTGGCTCCATATGTGGCCGAACTCTATGCGATGCGCGGACTCTTTCACTTCCATCTGGCTACTTATTTTGCCCCTATACCGACCTCCGGCAGTGAAAATCAGTTCGGTCTGGTGCTGGCTGACAAGGTGTTCGACATTGACTATGTCGGCAAGAGAGCCTCGCTGGCCGATACCTATGCCTTCATCATCGGAGATTTCACAAAAGCTGTGGAAACCGGACTGAACAAAGACAGGAATACAGGACACCTCAACTACTGGGCGGCGCTTGCCCTCCGTGCCCGAGCCAACCTGTACGCCGGTAACTATGCCGCTGCTCTGGATGACGCCGAAGAGGTCCTGGAGACATCTCCATACAGACTTTACACAATCGACAACTACACTAAGGTGTGGTCGCAGGAAGGTGCTGACGAAGTCATCATGGAATATCTTCAGACAGATACCTATAATGCCCAGAGATATGCTCCCGGATACTATGCTTCTCCTCGCGGATATTCCGAGTATGGAGTCTCTCCGGAATTCTATTCATGGATCACCTCTGACCCATCTGACGTGAGGTCTAAGATGGTGGCAGACTATAGCGTTGCGCCTGGAGGAGATCCGGATTACAATGCGGGGTATTATCCTCTTAAATTCCCCGGAAACGCGGGTGCTTCAGTGCCGGCTTATGTGAACAATATCAAGGTGTTACGTCTGTCGGAAATGCTGCTTGTGGCTGCTGAGGCTGCGTTGAAGACCGGAGAGGACGCGGATTCGTATGTCAATGCTTTGAGAAGAAACAGGATCGTGGGTTATGAAGATGTCGCGACGGTCACTCTGGAGGATATTCTGAACGAGCGTCGCAAGGAGTTTTTCGCCGAAGGTCAGATCGCCTTTGATTTCTGGAGGAACGGTCTGGAAGTGGCGAACGGATCACTGGTGACAGGCCCTCAGGACTATAGGACCGTCCTGCCGTTCCCGAAGGAGGAAATAGACCTTGCGAAAGGCCTTCTGATGCAGAACCCGGGCTACTAAATTTTCCTGATGATTTATAGGAAATTACATAGAATAGTGTAACTTTGCTAAGTTCTACACATGTATTAATAGCAAAACTACACATATCTATGACGAGACTAAAACTTTTTCTTGCAGTTCTGGCTCTGGCAGTGTATTCTGTAGCATATGCACAGGATCTCACAGTGACCGGAACTGTAACGGATTCGTCTACCGGTGAGCCTGTACCTTTTGCCGCCATTCAGCTAAAGGGTACGATGGTCGGAGGAATGACAGATGCTGACGGTCTGTATTCCATCTCGGTGCCGGCAGACGGTGTCCTGATCTTTTCATCGGTAGGATACAAGGACACAGAGGTCGAAGTTGCTTCAAAGGCAGTGCATGATGTCCTGCTCGCTCCGGATACGGAGATGATCGAGGAGACCATCGTCGTTGCCTTCGGTACCGCTACAAAGGAGTCGTTTACAGGTTCCGCGACTGTTGTCAAGTCGTCTGACATCCAGAAGACTCAGTCTTCAGATGTGACCAGAGCCCTCGAGGGTATGGTTGCCGGTGTCCAGATGACGACGTCATCAGGCTCGCTTGGCAGCTCTCCATCCATCATGATCCGTGGTGTCAGCTCCATCAATGCCGGCACCGCGCCTCTGTATGTGGTGGACGGCGTGCCATTCAACGGCGATATGAACAACCTGAACTCTGCAGATATCGAGTCGATGACCGTCCTCAAGGATGCTGCGTCAAATGCCCTCTACGGAGCCCGCGGTGCCAACGGAGTCATCATGATCACGACCAAGAAGGCGAAGCTCGGCGAGGCTAAGGTCAGCGTGGATGCGAAGTGGGGTATCAATACGAAGGCGCTCAAGAGCTATGACTACATAACGGATGCGGGCCTTTATTACGAGACCCATTACAATGCTCTCTACAACTACTATCGTCTGGAAAAGGGTATGTCCAATGAGGATGCGAATGTACTCGCTGCAGCCAATGTTACAGGTGCGGCGGCGGACGGAGGTCTCGGATATCTTACATTCACTGTTCCGGAGGGACAGAACCTCATCGGAAGCAACGGCAAGCTGAATCCTTATGCGACCCCTGGCCGTCTTGTGAATTATATGGGCGAGCAGTTCTGGCTCCAGCCTGACAACTGGATGGATGAGACCTACAAGACTTCGCTCAGGCAGGAATACAATGTCAATGTTGCAGGTACCACCGGCAATGCGCAGATATTCGCGTCGTTCGGTTATCTGAACAATCAGGCTATCGTGGACGGTTCTGACATGTACCGCTATACGGCACGTATCAGGACAGACTACCAGGCCAAGGAGTGGCTGAAGATCGGTATGAACATGGGCTATACCAACTTCAACTGGAACAACGGTAACTCTGACGAGGGTTCGTCAGGTTCTGTGGGCAACATCTTCGGTTTCGCCACAATGGTGGCTCCGATCTATCCGGTATACCTCAGGAACGGTGACAGGAGCATCAAGTATGACCAGTACGGCAACAAGAGATATGACTTCGGAGACGGCAGCAACGCGGGTCTTTCACGTCCTATATCGGGTAATGCCAACGCTCTTCAGACCGTGACCCTTGACACCAACAACAGCGAAGGCAACGCAATCAACGGTACAGGATACGTAGAAGTGAAATTCCTCAAGGACTTCACATTTACATTCAATGCAGGTGTCGGAGTCGACGAGACACGAAGCACCAGCATCAACAACATGTACTACGGTCAGTTCGCTCCGAACGGAGGTATCATCAGCAAGGTTCACGGCCGTTCATTCTATCTGAACCTTCAGCAGCTCCTCAACTGGGACAGGACATTCGCTGATGATCATCATGTGACAGTCCTTCTCGGACACGAATGGTACAAGTCGACCGGTGTGAGCCTCGGTGCGTCTAAGAGCAAGATGTTCTCCCTTGACAATACAGAGCTCGGTGGTGCCGTGATCGACGGCCAGACAGCTTCTTCAGGAAGGTCTGATTACAACAACGAAGGATATTTCCTCAGAGCGCAGTATGACTTCAGGAACAAGATATTCGCCAGCGCCTCTTTCCGTCGCGATGCGTCTTCACGCTTCCATCCGGATCACCGCTGGGGTAACTTCTGGTCACTCGGCGGAGGATGGCTCATCAATCAGGAACCATGGTTCAACGTGCGTTGGGTCGACATGCTCAAGATAAAGGCATCAATCGGTTCTCAGGGTAATGACAATATCGCTGATTACCTTTATACCGACATGTACTCGATTACCAACAGTGACGGTGAGATCGGTATCAAGAGAGGTTCGATCGGTAATCCGGACATAACCTGGGAGACAAATACGAACTTCAATGCCGGTTTTGACTTCGACCTCTTCAGGGGAAGACTTTCCGGTTCGGTCGAGTATTTCTATCGTCTGACCTCGGATATGCTCTATTTCGTTACGATTCCTATCTCATATGGTTTCAGCGGATATTATGACAATATCGGCGACATGAGGAACTCCGGTATCGAGTTCGCTGTCAACGGCGCCATCATGGACAGGAAGAATTTCCGTTGGGATGCATATATGAACTTCACCCACTACACCAACAAGATCATCATGCTTCCTGACACTCACAAGAACCGTGAGATCGACGGATATTTCGGATATGCTTCCGGCAACAAGTTCGTGGCAGAGGGACTTCCTCTCAACACGTTCCTCATGCCTAAGTATGCCGGTGTAGACAAGACAAACGGTCTTCCGATGTGGTACAAGGATATCCTCGGAGACGACGGTGAGGTCATCGGAACCACAATGACTTCAGAGTATTCTGAGGCTACAGAGTATCTCTGTGACGATCCTACTCCGACTCTTTACGGAGGTTTCGGAACATCTTTCAGCTTCTATAACTTCGATATTTCCGCTGCGTTCACATACTCTATCGGAGGTCTCGCTTATGACTCGGGATATGCGTCATACATGTCGCCTCCAGGAGGTACGGTCGGTTCCAACTTCCACAAGGATGTCCTCAAGGCGTGGACTCCTGAGAACAAGGATTCGGATGTTCCTCGATTCGTATACCAGGACCAGAACATCAATGCTTCTTCAGACAGGTTCCTTGTCCCTGCAAGCTACCTGAATTTCCAGAATGCGCAGATCGGATATACCATCCCGTCGAAAATCACAAGCAGGATAAAGGTTGACAGAATCAGGGTGTATGTCGCTTGCGACAACATCTGGTACTGGTCATACCGTCACGGTCTCGATCCGCGAAGCAGCTTCTCGGGAGGTACCAATCATGCAAGCAACTCGCCGGTCAGAACCATCACAGGCGGTATCAACATCACATTCTAAAAGAGGAGGCGTAAGATATGAAGAATACAATAATCAAAGTTTCTGCAATCATTGCTGCGGTCGTGTTCTCCGCTTCCTGCATCAAGGAGAGTATTCCTGTAGGCGGTTCGGTGACACAGGACCAGGTTTCGGCTTCAGACTTCGCTCTGATGTCAATGATCAAGGCCATGCCTGCGAGCATGTCGACATCAGGCACAGGCGGATATGCCAGTTCATACGGTGACCATACAGACTTCGGCATCCCCGGCATACACCTCCGTCTGGAGCACATGCTCGAGGATATCGCCACAATGGCCGACAACCCATACTACAACAGATTCTATGCATACGACCTGAATCAGGCGCAGGGATATCAGTATACATACTGTGCATATTTCTGGGATATGTACTACACCTGGATCAGACTCGCCAATGACGTCATCGCTTCAATGATTCCTGCCATAGAGGACGGAGCTGACGAGGCGACAATGGCTCAGCTCAAGGACAATCTCGGTCAGGCATATGCATACAGGGCATGGTGCTACCTCGACCTCGCAAGGCTTTACGAGCCTAAGGATAATGTCGAGGCTCCCGTTCCTGCAAACATCATAGAACTGACCGTTCCTATCGTTGACGAGAATACCACAATCGAGGACTGCAAGAGAAATCCGCGTGTGAAGCGTCAGGAAATGTACGAGTTCATCCTTGCAGACCTCAAGAGGGCTGAGGAAAACCTCGATCCGGCTTCCGTGACATTCTCCCGTCCTACCCTCATGATGGTCTACGGACTGTATGCAAGGGCATATCTCGAGCTCGGATACGAAAGGTCAGGATACAACAAGGAAATGTTTGCAAAGGCTTCCGAGTATGCCCGCAAGGTCATCGACGAGAGCGGAAAGACTCCTCTCACACAGGAGCAGTGGACAAATCCAACGACAGGATTCAACAGTGCGTCGTCAAACAATGCATGGATATGGGGTCTGGCTCTCTCTTCAGAGAACCTGAACAACCTCCTCACCCACACTTCTCACATGTCATCCGAGGCGGCGTGGGGATATGCATGCTATGCGCAGTTCGGCGCCAGCCAGCTTCTTTATGACGCAATCCCGGAGAGCGACTTCAGAAAGCTCTCATGGCTCGGTCCGAAGAAGGACGAGTGGACAAGCGGAAAGTATCGCTTTGCCGGCACATCTGATGATGTGGATGCGTTCCTGAACGGTCTGGAACGTCCTGCAGCGAAGCCTTATGTCGCTTTGAAGTTCCGTCCTGCTCAGGGTGAGTGCAACGACTTCAACCTCGGTAATGCGATCGACTATTGTATGATGCGTGTCGAGGAGATGCATTTCATCGATATCGAGGCTCAGTATCATCTGGATCCTGCGAAGGGCATTCAGCTCCTCAAGGATTTCATGCATGACTACAGGGATGCAAGCTACAACCGCATACCTGCCGGAGCGGATCTCGAGACCTTCAAGAAGGAGCTCCTCCTTCAGAAGAGGATCGAGTTCTGGGGAGAGGGCATACTGCTTTATGACTACAAGCGTCTCGACCAGCCGATCGACAGGTCTGCAGCCAACCATGCAGGTGTTTTCAAGCTCAGGACAAAGCGTCGTTCGCCACAGTGGAACATTGTCATAACACGTGCAGAGTTCCAGTCGAACACCGCTATTGACGAGAGCCTCAATAATCCAGATCCTTCTGACAAGATAGAGGTCCTTTAATATTATGAATAAGATGAAAAGGTACATATCATATATAATGACAGCGCTGATGTCGCTCGCGCTTGCTTCATGTGCGGAGGATGAACTCCACGCTCCTGGCGAGTTTGACAGTGACAACTGCTATGGCGTATACTTCCCGGCTCAGAAGGGCCTGGGTGACCTGCAGATCGAGCCGGATGACCCGACAACGCTCACATTCCTCGTCCGCAGAACCAATCCGAGAGGAAAGATCCACGTGCCGGTGACCATCAAGGCAAACTATCCGGTCTTTACCGTTGAGGAAATAGTTTTCGAAGACGGTGAGCCGGCATCGCAGCTCGTGGTGCATTTCCCTTCTGCGAAGATTGCAACGACTTATGAGTGCACTCTCGTGCTTGACGGAGACGAGTATGTCTCCAAATATTCAGCCAACCCTACCCACATCAGCTTCTCTGTCACAAGAGTGCAGTGGAACGATGTCGTAGGACCGGGCGGCGAGACAACAGGAAGGTGGCGTGACGGTATCTTCCCTGAGTGGTTTGCTGTTACAAACCCATACCTTGAGAGGCAGATCGTCATTCAGGAACGTGATGACATGCCTGGATTCTACAGGACATTCGATGTCTACAACGGCAATTATCTCAGCGAGATGTTCAATGCAAACCTCTCTGCCCTCTGCATGGAGCAGAACTATACTTACATCAATGCCACCGATCCTGAGAAGGTGTGGATCCCTACATTCTCCACAGGCGTGGTGATGTCTCCACAATATGGAGTGATGAGCATAGGTTCGTATGTCGTTGAGAACGAAGATGATTTCGACCCATCCATAGCCTCCGTATATGGTACGCTCAAGGAAGGCGTGATCGAATTCCCTTCAGGAGCCCTTCAGATGAAGCTCGAGACAATGGGCTGGTACACAGCTAATTCTGCGGGTATGCATCGTATCATACTCCCTGGATACAGGGCAAAGGACTATGGTCTTGACATCTCTGCCGGAGTGTCATCTGCGGAAGGTAATCTTCCTGTGAATGTGACTCTTGGCATGGACATCGCCCAGGTGAAGCTTGCCGTGTATGAAGGCACGCTTACCGAGTCGGCTGCAGCTCAGCAGGCTGAACGTATAGCCGAAGGTGTCGCTGACGGAAGCGCAGGCGAGATCGTGACAGTGTCGCGTTCTTCTGCAGTGAACTATAAGTTCGAGAAGACCGGCATGTATACGGTGGTGGCTGCAGGTCTCGATGTGGCCGGCAACCACATGACTACGGAATTTGCCACATTCGGATACCTCAAGGCGGGTGATGACTCCAACAAGGTCATCCTTCATAGCGGTCTTATCTGCTCAGACAAGTATGCGGCGGAAGGACTGACTTCAAAGAACTCTCTCGAGATCTATATATCAGGAAAGAACATCCAGCGTCTCCATGCCGGACTTTACTCAAAGGAGAAGTGGGAGCAGAATCCTGAAGGCGTAAAGAAGGAGATAACAGCATCCCAGATGAACAAGGCCAGCCTCGACCTCGTGAACGGTTCGGGACTGAACCTCAAGCAGGGATACCTTGTGCCGGGCACGGAGTATGTCCTTGTGCTCAAGGCATACAACGGTTATCGCGAGGAGTTCTTCATTTCTGAGGCCAAGACCGGAGGAGAGTGGGACGCGAGACTTGCAGAGTATGACCTCTCTGACGTAGACATGAACCTCATTCCGGCAAACAAGAACGGATATTGCGGCAAATATCATTACTATGCGCTAGAGGGCGACATGTACTCCCGCGCATACCTCGGCGATGTGACGGTATCTACTGAATTCCCGGCGGAATATACTCCAAGCATGAGCGGATATGAGTTTGTCAACATCAAGGGACTCTTCCCTCAGGCGCGCTCATTCGGTCTTGAGGATGATTCGTTCTCATTCATCTATTATGACAGCCTCCTGTATAACTTCGAGCAGGCCTTCGAGAGCTTCTATTCAGACGGCACCCTCTTCTATCCTGCAGCATTCATGTATACATCAGGAGGATCGGCATATGGCGGACGAATGGGACTCCTCGGAGCATTCGTGAGTGACGGATATCTCAGCATCATGGACTCAGGCAATTTCGCTCAGTATGGCGAGTATGTTGAAGGATTCGCAGTGATCGCTTACCAGGATCCTAATCAGACCACATATTCAGGCCTCATCGACCTTGTCACCAGCATTCTTCTGGTGCGCGAAGACCTTGATCCTGATCCGATCATCGACGAGCGCAAGCAGCAGGCTGAAAGCGAATCTGCATCAGTGCAGGCTTCCGCTCTATGGAACCTCGATGTGATCATCCGTCAGGGACCTGACAACATGGTAGAGTCATTCGACGGCTTCATCAAGTCTTCTTTCGAGAAGGCTCGTTCACAGGTGATGCCAAAGAATTATCTCGACCTTGACAACCTGCAGATATCGCAGCAGCCTTCATTCGAGATAAGGCCGGCAGCGTACACAGTAACAGTTTCCGAATAATCTGAATTAATATGAAGACAAATATGATAAGAAGATTCATCAGTGTTCTGCTTCCGACCGCCTTGCTGGCTGCTGGTTGTGCTGAGGTTGAGTCTCCGCTCCTGGAAGAGGCGGAAACTTCGGCTGCAGTCCTTGCGACCAAGTGCGTGAATACTGTAGAGAAGGCTGACGACGGCACGCTCCTCCTTTATCTGGAGGAGGATGTGGCTCTCAGGCTTGCTGAAGGCGAGGCTGTTCCGGAGTGGGAGCAGGTCTGTGCGGATCTTGGTGTAGACCATGTCGAGAAACTCTTCCCGAACACCGATGACGAGCTTTCACGCAGGTATGGCCTTCACCGCTGGTTCATGGTTTCATTCCCGGCATCTGCAGATGTGCAGAAGGTGGCTCAGGGAATGGCCAGGCTCAACAATGTAAAGGGCATCCAGTTCAACACTCAGTATGAGAGGAAGTTCGGCAGTGAGGCTCCTATAGCATGGAAGCCATTCCAGGGACGTGGATACGGCGAGTTCAATCTGCCATTCAATGACCCGATGCTCGTTGACCAGTGGCATTACATCAACAACAAGGACATGAGCGTCGCAGAGACCTCAAGGACCGGCGCCGACATCAATGTCAAGAATGCCTGGGGCCTTACCGGAGGTGATCCGCGAATCATCGTTGCCGTGTGCGACGAGGGTGTCAAGTATACTCATCCTGACCTTGTCGAGAACATGTGGGTGAATACAGACGAGATTCCTGACAACAACATCGATGACGACAATAACGGCTATGTTGATGACATTCACGGATGGAACTTCCTTCACACGGAGAAATATCCTAAGAAGATCAGCTGGAACGAGCCTGGTGACGTGAGTCATGGAACCCATGTTGCAGGAACAGTAGCTGCAGTCAATAACAACGGCCTCGGAGTCAGCGGTGTCGCAGGAGGTACCGGAAACGGTGACGGCTGCCGCATCATGTCATGCCAGGTGTTCTCGGGATCAAGTTCTGCAACGGTAGGCGCACGAGCAAGAGCATACCACTATGCGGCTCAGATGGGTGCCTCTGTCCTCCAGTGCTCATACGGAAATGAGGGTGGATACATCACTTCTGACAACATGTTCGAGACATCTTACAATGTGGAGATGGCTGCATTGAGATATTTCAGGGAATACAAGAGCGAGAATCCGTCTTGCAATGCTTCTCCTGTCAGCAAGAACATCATTGTGTTTGCGGCCGGCAATGAAGGATCTCCGATATCCGGCTATCCTGCAGCGCACAAGGAGATAATATCTGTTACTGCCTTCGGACCGGACTATCTTCCTACCAATTATACCAACTATGGTCCAGGCTCCAACATCGCAGCTCCTGGCGGAGACGTGGCGATCAATATGACCACAACTTCAGAAAGGTCCCAGATCCTTTCTACAACTGCGGTAGAGTCTGAGAACTATGACTCCAACTACGGCTGGATGCAGGGAACCTCAATGGCCTGCCCTCATGTATCAGGCGTTATCGCTCTCGGCATGTCATATGCTCTCAAGATCGGAAAGACATTCGATTATGACGAGTTCATAGGTATTCTTTATTCTTCTGTCAATGACATTGATTACTATATCGAGACCTGTACCAAGGAGGCTAACGGCATGGCTTTCGACCTTACTCCATATTGGAGGAAGATGGGAACAGGTGCACTTGATGCGTGGAAGTTCCTGATGAACATCGAAGGTACTCCAAACCTTGTGGCGAAGATCGGCGAAGAGTCTAAGGTGTCTCTCGTGAACAGCTTCGGCGCGTCTGCAGGCAACCTTACTTATACGAGGATGGAGATAAGTGATGAAGCTCGCGAGGCTCTCGGCATCGAAGGTGAGCCGTATATCAACAACGGAAGACTGTTCATCAAGTGTACGAAATATGGATCTGCCAAGATCAGGATATATGCCATTGCCGGCGGAGACAATCTTGCTACAGATGCGGTAATGGGTGGATCGGAGTTCTACAGGGAGGTATCCCTTCTCTCTCGTGACTCTATCGCGGAAAATGGCGGCTGGCTCTAAAATGTTAATGCTATGAAGAAGTTTATTTCAAGAATAATGTTCTGCGCGATGGCGCTCTTCGCCTTCGCAGCATGCTCTGATCCAGAGGCGGAGAAACTTGAGAAGGTTGTAGGTGAGTGGCACTATTCTGGCACTGAGTCAGGAGTGGAGCTGGATGTATACCTCGCCCTTTCTTCTGACTATACATTCGAGCTTTACCAGAAGATAGGCGAAGGCCCGCATTACCTCTACAAGGGCAAGTTCGACTATGACGGAGAAGTCCTCAGCGGCACATACAACGACTATACGCCTTGGGCTCATGACTACAAGGTCACAAGGTCAGGAAACTCGATGACCCTGACCTCGACAACATCCACATACTCGGTGACATACACCAGGAAGTCAATCCCGGAAGAAGTGAAGACCCACTACATGCCTGTAACAAAAGACGAAGCAACGGCTCTGCCGATACTCTAGAAATATTATTACTTCTCCCTTCTGAGATTCTCTATGTAATTGGAAATCTTATGCAGTTCCTGCGGGATCTTGATCCTTTGCGGACAATGTTCTACGCAGGTGTTGCAGCCTATGCATCGGTCTGCCTGACGGAGTTTCGGAACGGCCCTGTCGTAGCCTACGAGGTAGGCGCGGCGGGCTTTTCTGTATCCCTCGTCCTGTGATGATGTGGCGATTTCGCCTGCATTCACGCATTTGTTGTAGTGCAGAAGGATTGCCGGTATGTCTATGCCATAAGGGCAAGGCATACAGTATTTGCAGTCGTTGCAAGGAATTGTCGGGTATTTCTTCATGAGGTCAGCAGTCTCATAAAGGAATGTCAGTTCTTCTTCGTTAAGCGGCACGAGAGGGGAGTAGGTCTTCAGGTTGTCCTGGAGATGCTCCATATATGTCATTCCGCTCAGGACGCATAGTACGCCCTTCGGAGTGCCTGCAAAGCGGAATGCCCATGAAGCGACGCTTCCCTGAGGATTGCGTTCCTTCAGCCTGTCGGCAATATGCTGAGGCACTTTTGAAAGTCTTCCTCCGAGCAACGGCTCCATGATGATGGAAGGAATGCCTCTCTTGTCCAGCTCAGTCTGGAGGTATTCAGCATTTGCATGCTTCCAGTCGATATAGTTCAGCTGGATCTGCACGAAGTCCCAATGGTATTTCTCATGAAGGGCCATGAGCTCGTCCCATCCTTCATTTCCGCCATGGAAAGAGAATCCGAGGTTGCGTATGCGACCGGCCTTGCGCTCTTCCACCAGGAAGTCAATCATGCCGTTGTCAAGGTACCTCTTCTTGAAGGCATCCATTCCGCTGATGCTGTGCAGGAGGTAGTAGTCAATATAGTCAGTCTGAAGATTCTCGAATGACTTCCTGTACATCATCATCGAATTCTCTCTGCTCGAGTTGCTGAAGTTCGACAGTTTGGTAGCTATGAAGTAGCTTTCGCGTGGATGTCTCTTCAGCGCGATGCCTGTGGCCTGTTCGCTCTGGCCCTGGAGATATACCGGAGACGTGTCGAAGTAATTTACTCCGTGCTCTATGGCATAGTCCACGAGCCTGTTGGTGGTTTCCTGGTCGATGATGTCCCTGTCGTTCTCATCCTTGATCATCGGCCATCTCATGCATCCGTAACCGAGGATGCTGACCTTGTCTCCGTTGCCAGGGTTGGTTCTGTATGTCATGCCTCCCTCCGCAGAGTTGTCTGCCGCATCTGTGGAAGCCGGTGAACCCTTGCAACCTGCTACAGCTGCCAGACCGCCCATGACCATGGCAGCGCCTCCGGCCCTTTTGAGGAATTCTCTTCTATTTATGTCGTTTTTCATAATCAGATCTCTTTATGTACTTCGTGTCCTTCAACATGAATCGCTGTGAACGGTCTTGCCGGGCAGAGATTCTCGCATGCTCCGCAACCGATGCACCTCTCCTCGTTCACTGTCGGTATCATCAGTGACTTCGGATCATCCGGGTCCTTCCTCACCATTCTGATCGCTCCTGCAGGGCAGTGGCGGGCGCAGTTGCCGCAGCTCACTTCATCAGTGTTTACAACGCAGTTGTCAAGATTGACTACAGCATGTCCTATCTGGATTGAAGACTTTTCCTCCACTGTGACAGGCTTGATGGCCCCGGCTGGACATATGTCCGAGCATCTGGTACATTCAGGACGGCAGTATCCTCTTTCATATGACATTTCAGGCTGCATCAGGGTCATCAGCGATGTCGATGGCCTGAGTACCTGGTTTGGACATACGCTTATGCAGAGCTGGCATCCGGTGCAGTGGTCGGCCATATGCTTCAGGCTCACGGCTCCGGCCGGCACAAGCGGAGTCAGCCTTTCAGGCTTCTCGGCCCGTTCTACCTCCGCCAGACCTCCGTCTACCTTCATCTCCTGAGCTTTCGCTGCAACAGCGGTTCCGGCTATGACAGCAGAAGTGATGAATGCCCTTCTGCCCTGCTGATTGTCATCCTGAGGAGCAGGGCGACGTGAGGATCTCCTCTTGTAACTGATCGCTCCATCCTTGCATGTGTCGATGCAATCCATGCAGGCCACGCAGCGGCTATAGTCGATCTCATGCTCCTTCATATTAATGCATGAGGCCTTGCACTGCTTTCCGCAGAGTCCGCAGTTGCGGCATTTCTCTGTGTCTATGACAGGAGCGAAAATGCTGAACCTGGATACAAATCCTAGCACTGTGCCCACAGGACACACGGTGTTGCACCATGTCCTGCCATGCTTCCATGCCAGGAATCCTACAACTAAGAGAGTCAGGGCTGCAATGACAAGCGATGAAACCGACTTGATCCACACTTCAGTGCTGTAGAATGCATAGCTTCCCGCTCTCTCGGCGATCCATGCGAAGAAGTTGTTGCCGAGCTGATACAGCGGAGCGAGGAGGTTCGCTGCAATCCTTCCGTATGCGCTGTATGGTGCAATGAGGATTGCTATCGAATGGGCTCCGAGCGCGAGGCCTATGATGAAGAGGACAAGTATCGGATATCTGAGCCAGTTCTTGGCAGGGGAGTATCCGAAACGGAATCTGTTCTTCTTCTTTGTCTTGCCATGAATCCATGAAATGATGTCCTGCATGATGCCGAGCGGACAGATCACAGAGCAGTATACTCTGCCGAAAAGAAGTGTGATCAGCAGTAATACCGCCACGGTCACGAGATTAAGCGCCAGCACTGCAGGCAGCAGCTGTACCTTGGCCATCCATCCCAGCCAGGCGTGAAGTGTTCCTGTGAAATCGAGGAACAGCAAAGTCACACCCACAAAGAAGATGGATGCCAGAATAATTCTGATTTTTCTTAGCATATAGTTTGGTTTATGTTTTCATATTTGTCCAGCGCCGCAGCCATCAGTGCTCTTCCTTCTTCGGAAATCTCCCTTGCCTTGGCATATTCGCCGATCGCATCATGGGCATCGAACGGCATCTTTACCAGGATATCCGGCTTATATCTCTCGGCAGCTGTCTTTGCCAGCACATGATTCATTATGGAGAATGTGCGTGACAGTATGCTGTAGTAGTTGTCTTCATATATGGTCTCGCGCTCAGGTTCCTCGTCCTTGAACTTATGAGCTATGACCTTCTGACCTTGTCTGCCGGCCAGCTTTACCTTTTCAAAGAATGTCAGCGATGTGTTGTTCCTGACTGCATCCAGAACGCTCTGTGTCTCATCTTCCAGTTCCTTCTCTCTGGCGAGATATGCCTCCTCCTCGTTCGCTTCATCAATTAGCATCTTCCTGATACCGTCAACATCGATGTCGTTTACATCGAATGCCACCAGGATGTCATTCTCCTTGCGGACAACCTTGTCTATCGGCATAGTGTTCACGATGCCTCCGTCCACGAGTGTCCTGTATCCATATCTGACAGGCCTGAACAATGACGGAATCGAGATGGAAGCCCTGATTGCATCGAAGAGAGGGCCTTGGTCGAAGACTACTTCTTCTCCGGTGTAGAGGTCTGCAGCTACCGCCTTGTATGGGATCTTGAGGTCTTCGATGTTCACATCGGGGACGATCTCCTTCAGCGCTCCGATGACTTTGTCTCCCTTCACCAGATGGTTCATGCTCAGGGAGAGGTCCATTAGGTCGAACACCTTCCATGCGTCAAGAGTGAAAAGCCACTCCTTCACATCCTCCAGCTTTCCGGCAGCATAAATGCCGCCGACAAGCGATCCGATCGACGTTCCGGCGATTGAGGTTATGTTATATCCTCTCCTGGTCAGCTCTTCAATGGCTCCGATATATGCCCATCCGCGCGGCCCGCCGCTGGAAAGCACAAGTGCAACATCCTTTCCCATAATGATTGCTGTTATATAGCAACAAA
>SUYV01000012.1 GCA_015060255.1 Bacteroidales bacterium
TAAAAAAGTTCTGGGGTACGTCCGAAAACGCAGTCCGCATTCAGATCTACTCTGCGATCATAGCCTACTGTATGATGGCTATAGTGCAGAAAAAGATGAACATTGAACGCTCTATCTACGAGATGCTACAGATTGTAAGTATCTCATTAACAGATACTACCAACATCAAAGACCTCTTTGCAAAACCTAACTACAATATTGTCAATGAACTGGATGGTTCTACCGAACCAAGTTTGTTTTAATTGTTAAACTTTATAATAATCGTCCGGAACTTTTACCGGACAGCAATGAATTAACCATATAATTAAAGATAACCATTATGTTTAGAAAAGAAGACATTGAGCAGATCGAGCAGAGAGGCTCGTCTGTAAAGACAGTTGAAGAGCAGGTGGAGCGCTTCAAGAAAGGTTTCCCTTGGCTCAAGATCGTTGCACCGGCTACTCCTGAGAGAGGAATTCAGGTTCTGGATGAGGCTGCCGTAGAGGCTGCTGCAAGCTATTATGACAATGCTACAATGAACGGCAAGTGCAAGTTCGTTCCGGCTTCCGGAGCCGCTTCGCGAATGTTCAAGGACCTTTTCAGCGGACTTGATGCTCTTAAGGCAGGCAAGGAACTCGCAGATGACGCTCCTGCAGCAAAGTTCGTAGACCAGATCCAGTCTTTTGCATTCTACACTCCTGAGCTGTTCGGTGAGCAGACATGCAAGTGTCCTGAATACCGTGAGTCAGTTCTTGCCAAGACCCTTACGGATGAGGGACTCGGATATGGAGCGAAGCCTAAGGGTGTCCTCAAGTTCCATAAGTATACTGACGGCGAGATCCGCACGGCATTCGCCGAGCATCTTGTGGAGGCTCAGAACTATATGAGGAACGAGGACGGCACTGCAAATCTCGTTGTGACCATCTCTCCTGAGCATCAGCATCTCTTCGAGGAGGCATATGCCGAGGTAAAGGCCGCTTATGAGGCAAAATATGGTGTGAAGTACAATATTACATTCACATTCCAGGACAAGGCTACAGACACTGTTGCTGTCGATGTAGAGAACAAGCCGTTCAGAACAGAGACAGACTCGCTTCTTTTCCGTCCGGCAGGTCACGGTGCCCTTATCTATAATCTCAATAATATCGCTGAGGAAGTCGTTTCCATCAAGAATATCGACAATGTGGCAAACGAAAGACTCCTTCCTGCTACAGCAACATGGAAGAAGGTGCTCCTCGGAAAGGCTCTCGAGCTTCGCGACACCCTTCACGGTTATCTCCGCGAGCTGGATGCGGTATGTACTCCTGTACAGGGGTCAAGGAATACTACAGCAGGCGTACCTGGTTACGATCCTGTATATGATGACCTTTACTCGACTCCTGAGGCGCTTGCTCTCTGTGACGATATAGAGGCGTTCCTCAAGGATGTTCTTTGTGTGGAAATGCCTGAGGCTGAGACTCCTAAGCAGAGGGCGGAGGCGCTTCGCGCCAAGCTTGACAGGCCAGTAAGGGTGGCCGGAATGGTGAAGAATCAGGGCGAGCCTGGCGGCGGTCCTTTCATCATTGCCGAGAAGGACGGTTCTACATCGCTTCAGGTGCTTGAGAGCGTGCAGATCAATATGTCAGACGATCATGCACGTGAATGCCTTGCAAATGCAACTCACTTCAATCCGGTTGACATCGTATGCTGTCTGCACAACTACAAGGGTGAAAGCTTCGATCTCTTGAAGTATGTTGATGAGGATGCTGGATTCATCAGCTCGAAGAGCTATCAGGGCCGTGAGCTCAAGGCTCTTGAGCTGCCGGGTCTCTGGAATGGAGCGATGAGCAACTGGAACACATTGTTCGTGGAGGTTCCGCTTGAGACGTTCAACCCGGTCAAGGTAGTCCTCGATCTCCTTCGTCCGGCACACCAGAACTAGACAGTAATGATAAGCAGATTGCCGAGGGTGTCTGCTTTAAGACCGAATATGTGGGCGTCATCTCCTGAGGTGACGCCCAGTTTTTTGCGCAGGGTGTCGGTGTCTATCGGAATGTTGCGTGCTGTCACTTCTGCACGAGGATAAGTCCTGCCTGCTTCTTTGATGCTTCGCTTGTCGAGTGAGGTGCAGCTGATGATCCTGTATACTCTTCCAAGTTTTTTCAAATCTTCTGCCTTCTTCGCATCTTCAGTCAGATAGAAATGTGTGGAACGGCCCAACTTGATCATATCAAGCTTCCTTCCGATGAGATTAAAGCATCCCGACTTCATCAGCGCCTTGCCCGGCTCGAACAGGAATGTGCCCTCAGATGGCATTTCATTGCAGATTTCCGCGGTTTTTTCTTTTTCTGCATCGGGGCTGAATGCGAATAGGGACGCCTCCGAGGCAGGGTAGTCAGCAGGCAGTTCTGCTGCCGTTATGGAGTATCCTCCTGCCCACTCCTTGTCCATCCATACGAGGAGTTCCTTGCATTCTCCTCCTGCCGCTACGATATGCACTTCTCTGCAAGTGTCGCCTAATCTGCTGCAGACCATGGAAATGTCTGCCATAGGAGAGAGTTTCAGCAATATATGTCTTGCGTGTCTGAATAGGCTTTCCTTGAGTCCGAGCACGTCAGGCATGCAATCTTCGATAAGGAAGACCTTCTTTCCTCCTTCGCCTCTTCTTGCCGGATCCAGGTAGATTATATCCGGTGAGAAAGCGCCAATCAGTTCGTCAAGCGTTTCTGTTGACGCAATTTTGTTGCTTATGGTAATGTTACTTGTTCCAAGAACCTTGAAATTATGAGCTGCAGCTTCGCAGAGTGGTTGCTGCATTTCATTATACATGACCTCGGAAGCTTTCTTTGAGAAGAACCAGCTGTCAACTCCCAGGCCTCCAGTCAGGTCTGCCAGTCTGAATCCCTTCCCTGCAATTCTTGAAGCCAGATATGACTTGTAAAGTCCGGTTGCAGTGCTGCTGCATTGCTCTGCAGACAGCTTTACCGGGAAAACGAGAGATCCGTTTTCATACCACTCGTTGACCTTGTTCCTGAGCTTCCTTCTGCTCTCGATGCAGGCAATGGCCAGGTCTATATCTACCTCTGACCATCTGGCTCTGTCAAGAACCAGTCTTGCCACATCGTCGTTCAGATGCTCAGTGACAAATTTCAAGGTCTTCTCCATATGGGATGGAAACGATTATAGAATGTTCAGACTCTGCTCCTTGATCTTCTCGAGCTCATCCTTCATCTTTACCACAATCTTCTGAATTTCAGTGTGGTTGGCCTTTGAACCTGTAGTGTTGATTTCGCGTCCCATCTCCTGAGCTATGAAACCGAGTTTCTTGCCCGGGCAGTCTTCTCCGGCGATGGTATCGAGGAAATACTTGCAATGCTGGCGGAGTCGTACCTTTTCCTCATTGATATCAAGCTTCTCGATGTAGAATATCATTTCCTGCTCGAGACGGCTCTGGTCAGGTTCAGCCTTGAGTTCTGCGAAACGGCTCAAAATTTTTTCTCTGATAGCATCTACTCGCTCCTTCTCGAATGTCTCCACCTGTGCTGAATATTCAAGAATGTTTGCAACCTTCTCGGTTACATCCTTGTAAAGAACCTCACCTTCCTGTGCGCGGAATGTGTTGATGTTGGCAAGAGCCTCGTCGATGCATGCCTCTACAACCGGCCAGTTCTCGTCAGTGATCACATCCTGCTTCTTGGCATCCATCACTTCAGGCATCCTCAGAATCATTGCAAGGAGATCGTTCGGATTCTGGTTCCACAGATTGTGAGCCCCAAGCTTTCCGCCCAGCTCGCTGATCTGCTGGTAGTATTCCATAGCCAGATCCATGTTTATCTTCTTTGCGCTGTCTGCGGCATTCGGCTCGTATGTTATGAAAAAGTCTATGTTTCCACGTGTCAAGGATGCTGCAATCTTCTGTCTTACAGCCATTTCCTTGTCCTTTGGCAACATAGATGTCTTAAGGCTTATGTCAGCTGTCTTTCCGTTAAGCGAACGGACCTCTACTGTAATCTTTCCTGTCTCCAATATAGCCTCGGCCTTGCCGTAGCCTGTCATAGATCTGATCATAATATGTTCTGTTTGATTCTGGCACGCAAAATTACAAAAAATAGTTGATATCATCTATTACTGGTATTACTTGCATTTTACAAATCATCAGGTTAAATTTGCTAAGATAAATCCGTGTGTGTAATGCGTAAGTTATATCTTAGTATTTTATTGGCTGCCATGGTTATGGCTGCTGGTTCCTGTGGTATAGATTGGTTGAATTATCCGCCTGCAGATGATGATCAGACGGAATCTCCGGCACCTGATCCGGAACCTGAACCGGAAGTTCCCGAAATCGATCCGGCTGATGTGTCGATTATGTTCAATGTGAAGATTCCAACCCCGGTTTCTGTAAATGATGCTGATGCCGGATTGGCTGATGAAATGCACTACGCCTTATATTCCATTGACGAGGAGAACATTTCATTTGTTCTCAATGAAGAGTCTTTACCTATAGTTAGAGATACTGTTTCTGTTGTAGATAAAGCAGCAGCGATTGAACTGGGTATTTCCGGTGGTTCTCAGGGGGAATATGTGATTATAATATGGGCTCAGAACGCTCGTGCCGAAGGTGAAGAATTCTATGATCTGACAGACCTTCGTCATATCCGCTGCGTCGGTGAGTCTGCAATCTGTAATTCTGAGGAACGTGTAGCATATTACATTACTCACAAGTTTTCTGTGACCTCGGAAACCTATTCAGAGGACCTTGTTCTGAGCAGACCGCATTCCAGGATCAATCTCGGCACCTTTGCGCAGGCATTGAAACGTCCTGACGGGGCTGCGCTTCGTCTGGATCAGTCAAGCGTTACCATCAAAGGCGCATCGGCGTCATTCAATACTATTGCCGGTCTGGAAACAGACGGAGCCGAATTCTTCGGAAAGGCCGGTGAATCCGCTGCGGAGGGGTATGAGTTTACTTTGAATGCTGTTCCGGAAAAGTCAATCTTGATAAACGACATAGAGTATCCCTATCTGGCTCTGAACTATATGTTTGTCTCGGGTTCGGTCGATATGGATTTCGTGATCATGGGAACTCCGCAGAAGCCACTTGTCGAGGGAACAGAACCGGCAGAAGATGCAGAAGAAATCAGACAGGCAAAGTTCGAAGGACGTTTGTCCGGTATCAATGCGCGACAGGATTTCACAACTACGATCATCGGCTATTTCTTCGGTGCGGACGGTCGTTTTGAGTATGATTTCCGAATTACTACAGGAGGTGGTTCAGATTCCAATGGAAATGTCATCATCGGTGATGAAGACGGTGACGGACTCTTCGATGATGAAATGGATTATGGATGGTCACTTGGCGGCGATGATTCCTGGACAGGTGGTGGGATTATAGGTGGTGGAGACGAGTTTGTGGATCCGGATCTAGGCGGAGGCGACGGCGGAGTAGGTTCAGAAGACGATGAGGAGAAGAAAGAAGACATTAGGATAGAACTTCCTGATGCTGTAACCTGGGAAGTATATACTCGCGAGGGACTTTATATGTGGGCGAACGAAGTACGTGCTTCAACCACTTCTCAGAGAATAAACCTGAGACTTTTTGAAGATATTTATCTTGATGAAAATGAGATATGGATTCCTGTTACAGTATCTCATGAGACAAATTATTACGGCTCGATTGATGGGCAGGAACACTCTATACATAATCTGACGATCAATTCTGAGGGGAATAATGTAGGATTTCTGGCACGCACCAATCAGGATGATGATATTCAGGTAGCAAATCTATACTTTCATAATGTTTCAGTTGTCGGTGGAAACAATACTGGAGTGATTGTCGGAGAGGGGGAAGGAATATACAACTGTCATGTTGTGAGTGGTACTGTACAAGGAAACGAAAAGGTTGGTGGTATACTTGGGTCTGTGATTGGAACAAATGATTCTGCTCCTCGCAACTGTACAAACTCTGCCTCGGTGTCAGGTTCTACCATGGTCGGTGGTATCGCAGGTGATGAGAATTCGGGGGTACACGTTCATGTATACGATTGTATAAATTATGGAAATGTGTCGGCTATTGGCGATTATGTAGGTGGAATATGCGGTGCAAAAGGAAATTTGTACCCTGAAAGATGTGAGAATCATGGTGAAGTAAGAGGTAATGATTATGTGGGAGGAATTTCGGGAAGAGACGTAAGTTCAGTTATAGATGACTGTAATAATTTTGGCAGCGTATATGGTAGAAATTATGTCGGTGGTATTTCAGGTAGCGGTCATGGAAGAAACTGTGTTAATCGCGGTAATGTTACAGGTGTTACATATGTTGGTGGTATTTCTGGCTATTTGTCAGGTAATTTTTGCACGGACAGTCATAATTATGGAATAGTCAAGGGCATTGATTCGGTTGGAGGATGTGCCGGGTTTGCAAAAACAGATTATGCCCCTACCATTAAATCACATTTTAATTACGGTGATGTTTATGGTGAAAGTAATGTGGGCGGTATATTCGGCAGATTCCGCAGCAACCTTGCCAACAACAAAGGACCAAGTCTGGTAGATTCTACAAATGAAGGTAATGTGTCAGGAAATAATAATGTAGGAGGGTTGCTGGGGCATATTTATCAAGGAAAACTCAATTTGTCAGGGAACTCTACTATTGGTATTATAACAGGATCGACAAATGTTGGCCAATTTGTAGGATTGTTAGGGGGAAACGGTGGCTCCATCATTGATGATGGAACTAATGTAGCCGGTGGTGAGGTGGTAATAGTCGATACTCCTGCCGAATAGTTTCTGCATTTATTATTTTTATGACTATAACAATAAATTTTCCGTATATTTGCACGTTTATTTGCAAATAGGAAAAATCTAAGATATGGAAGAGGTAAACAAGGAAGTAAACGAAACCAGAAATCTAAACTTTTTGGAGGAAATCATTGAGGCGGATCTCGCAAGCGGAAAGTGTGAATCGGTAATGACCCGCTTCCCGCCTGAGCCGAACGGCTACCTGCACATCGGACATGCGAAGAGTATCTGCATCAACTTCGGTCTTGCAAAGAAGTATGGCGGAAAGACAAACCTCCGTTTCGACGATACAAACCCTGTAAAGGAGGATACCGAGTACGTGGACTCTATCAAGGAGGACATCAAGTGGCTCGGCTTCAACTGGGAGAACGAGAGATATGCATCAGACTATTTCGACCAGCTTTACGAGTGGGCTGAGGAACTCATAAAGAAAGGCCTTGCTTATGTAGACGACCAAACACAGGAGGAGATCCGTGCAGGCCGTGGTACTGTCCAGGTACCGGGAACCGAGAGCCCATACCGCAACCGTAGCGTGGAGGAGAACCTACAGCTTTTCCGCGATATGCGTGACGGAAAGTATGCTGAAGGTGAGAAGGTGCTCCGTGCAAAGATCGACATGGCACATCCTAACATGCTGTTCCGTGACCCTCTCCTTTATCGTATCATCCATGCTCATCACCACCGTACAGGTGACAAGTGGTGCATCTACCCGATGTATGACTATGCTCATGGCCAGTCAGACTCGATCGAGAACATCACACACTCGATCTGTACTCTCGAGTTTGACGTTCACCGTCCTCTCTATGACTGGTTCATCGAGAAGCTCGGCATATTCCCGTCGCATCAGTATGAGTTCGCAAGACTCAACCTCACATACACGGTCATGTCAAAGCGCAAGCTCCTTGAGCTTGTGAAGAACAACTTCGTAAGCGGATGGGACGACCCTCGTATGCCGACCATATGCGGTATCCGCCGTCGTGGCTATACACCGGAGTCAATCCGTATGTTCGCAGAGAAGGTGGGAGTGGCAAAGCGTGAGCAGCTCATCGACCTCCAGCTTATGGAGTGGTGCGTCCGTCAGGACCTTAACGAGCGTTCTAACCGCTATATGGTGGTACAGGATCCTGTAAAGCTCACAATCACAAACTGGGAGCCAGGCAAGGTGGAGTGGTTCGACGCTCCTCTTAACCCTGCTGATCCTGAAGGACCGTCACGCAAGGTTCCTTTCACCGGTGAGGTATATATCGAGAGAAATGACTTCATGGAGGAGCCTCCTAAGAAGTATTTCCGCCTCAAACCGGACGGAGAGGTTCGCCTGAAGTACACATACATCGTGAAGTGTCAGGAGGTTGTGAAGGATGCCGAGGGCAACATCGTTGAGATTAAGTGTACATATGATCCGACTTCAAAGCCTGGAGCAGGCGAGTGGCGCTCTGTAAAGGGAACTATCCACTGGCTGTCAACCGAGCACGCCAAGGAGCTTGAACTCAGACTCTATGACAAGCTCTTCACCGAGGCTCAGATGGGCCAGATACCAGAGGGCGAGGACTACAAGAGTTACCTCAATCCGGAGTCTCTCGTAATCGGAAAGGGTTATGCAGAACCGGCCCTCCTTGAGGATAATTCAGGAATTGCAGTCCAGTTCGAGCGTGTGGGATACTTCTTCAAGGATCCGGACAGCACTCCGGACCACTTTGTGTTCAATAAGACAACAGCCTTGAAAGACAGCTTCAAGTTCTAAGAATAAATAATGCCGATGATCATTCATCGGCATTATTGTTATTCAGCTGCTTTTCTTTGCAGATATTCTTTGAAGAAACGGCCTTGTGTCGTAGGCGTGAAGTTCCAGTCCTCGATCAATGTCGGAGACCAGGTCGTATCGAAACACCAGACCGTGAATGATATGCCTTTCTTTTCGAAATATTCGGTTATGTGGTGTCCGTAGACATCAGTTGATATGACTGGGATATGAGCTCCGAGTTCGTTCTCAAGACAGAATCCTATCTCCGTGCATATTACTGGGTATGTATCAGCGACGTATCCGAAATCTGCTTCCCACTGTTCCTCCCATGGCTGGCTGCGCTTCATCGGATATGGATGAGACACATATGCAATGTTCGGACGGTCTATTGGAGCCGATGCGACAGGAGTAAGGTCGTACGCCCAGTTGAATCCTGAGCACAGGCAGACAGCCTTCGGGTTATATACGCGGATAGTGTCGATGATCTGTTCCTGGATGGTCTTCCATTCTTCCCATGTGCATTCTCCGGTATTTTCTCCTGTCACTGTAGGTTCGTTGAAGATTTCGTAAAGAGCTACGGTAGGTTCGTCGCTATAGCGCTGTGCTACAGTCCTCCAGAATTTTAATGTTTCATCGAGATCCGTATCATACATCGGGTTCGTGTACTTTGCTTCTTTCAGGTTGCCGATCGAATGCCAGTCCATGATTACGTAAAGACCATGTGCTTCAGCCCATTCGATTCCCTGATCCATTGCATTGAATGTCTCCTCCCAACCCATTCTGTTCAGATTGGTCGGATGGACGGCGAACCTGACGACATTTGCTCCCCAGGCAGCGGCTTCTTCAAAATATCTTTCATTCCACTGTCCTTCGCTGACGAGTTTGACAGGGTCAGAGAAACAAAGTCCTCTGAATATCATTTCACTGCCGTCTGGAGCGATGAACTTGTTGCCTTTTACGGTTACCCATTCCTCCTTGGCTGAATTTGATGCGCATGCAGCACTTATCAGTGCGATGATGCAGATGGTTATTACATTCCTTTTCATAGTTGTGGTTATTTGTTTTTAAGCTGATGTTTTCATTAAATGAATATATATTTCAGAATGAACAGAGCCGCGAGGATGTACATCGTCGGGGTCAGTTTCCTGAACTTGCCGCATATGAGGTTGATCAGCACATAAGCGATCATTCCGATCAGGATGCCGTTTGAAATTGAGTAGGAGAGCGGCATCATTATTATGCATATGAAAGCTGGGAGCGATTCTGTGAAGTCGTTGAACGGAATCCTTGTGATCGGTTCAAGCATCATCAATCCAACCATGATGAGCACTGGGGCGATTGCTGCTGCAGGAATTGACAGGAAGAGAGGGGAGAAGAAGAGGGCTATGGCGAAGCAGCATGCGATTGTGAATGCTGTGAGTCCTGTACGTCCGCCCTGCGCGACTCCGGATGCGCTTTCAACGTAAGTGGTTGTTGTTGATGTGCCGAGGAATGCTCCGGCAGTCGTTGCGATTGCATCGGCCATGAATGCCTCCTTGATTTTCTTTACGGTGCCGTCTTCGTTTACAAGGCCGGCCTTGGTGCAGACGCCCACCAACGTTCCTACAGTGTCGAACATGTCGATGAAGAGGAATGTGAACACTACAACCACCATGTCAAGAGAAAACACATGCTCCCACTCGAATTTGCAGAAGATGTCTCCGATCGGAGCTGGAGATGACAATACTCCCTTGAACTCTGTCACTCCCATAGGGATACCGATCAGAGTTGTAACTAGGATTCCGATGAGCATTGCTCCGCGTACATTCTTTATATAAAGGAATCCTGTGATCAGGAGACCGATGAGTGCGAGGAGAGCAGATCCTGAAGTGATGTCTCCAAGTTCAACGAGGGTTGATCCGTTGTCCACGATGACACCTGCATTCTGAAGTCCGATGAATGCTATGAACAGTCCGATACCTGCTCCGATGGCATTTCTCATACTGAGTGGAATCGCGTTTACAATCGCTTCACGAAGGTTAGTCACAGTCATAAGGATGAAGATGATACCTTCAATGAGTACCGCTGTAAGCGCAAATTGCCAGGTATATCCCATTCCCATACATACTGTGTATACAAAGAAGGCGTTCAGGCCTATTCCCGGTGCAAGACCGAACGGAAGTTTGGCCCAGACGGCCATCACGAATGTTCCGATTATGGCTGCCAATGCCGTAGAAGTGAAGACCGCTCCTGCAGGCATGTCCAGCTCGCTGAACATCGCAGGGTTGATGGCAAGGATGTACGACATCGTGAGGAATGTTGTGATGCCGGCGAGAATTTCTGTGCGTATGGTTGTTATGGCCGGATCGTATCCGAAGAGTTTCTTAAGCATGTTCATAGGTTGCGAGTCTTATCAGAATGTCCATTTTGCTGCTATGGTCGGCATTGCGTGGAATCCTTTGCCTACAAAGTTTGCAGAGAGTTCCACTTCTGTTCCGAGACTGAGATTGATCTTCTCCCATCCTTTGATGTTCCTGAGGTTCACCCAGAGCTGAGGCTCCGACATGAAAATGAATTCGGTACCCTGCCATGGACGGGCCTCTTTCCAGAAGTCGAAGAATCCGTTGAATGACAGCCAGTGATTGAAGAAGTCGAGATTCCACACTCCAGTGATCTGGAAGTTGTGCGGTTGCCTGCTGCCGTTCAAACCGACAGTACGTGGAATCAGCTTGTATGCAGCGGTGAGCGACCAGGTCTTAGAATAGTCTTCTGAATGTCCGGAATATGTCGCTCCAGCGAGCCAGCAGTTGTTGAATGCACCTGCAGCCGTATTCAGACCTCCATTGTACTCGATATGGGCGGACAGCCAGTTCACCTTGCTGTCCTGCCAGAAGCAGAGTTCTCGTGATATCTCCCAGTATGCTCCCGTAACCTTTGGACTGTAGTCCATGTCAATGAAGAAAAACGTGCTTCCACCTCCATCAGGACGGAACATTTCGACAGTAGTGGTCGCACATTCACGTCCGAAATCATAATGTAGCTGGATGTTCTGTGCTTTCAGGCTTATTGCTGCAGCCAGAATTACGGTAATTGTGAATATCTTTTTCATAGCGAAGCAGTTATATAAGCAAAGAGATGGAATAAATCGACTTATTCCATCTCTCCGTGCCTTTCTTACTTATTGTATGTGTCTATTCCGCTTTGCAGGAAGTCAACAAAACCTTGGATATCGAGGTCGTATCCCCTTACCGGGACTAGGACTTCGCCTTCTGGCGAAAGCAGTACATAATTAGGCTGTGCATTTACATTCCATAGCGTACGTGCTGTATATGAGTTCGCGCGTCCGAGGTCTTTGTAGACTTTTCCGGTCTCTGCATCTGTGACATAATCTTCCTTGTCAAGCTTCTGCTTGTCGTCAGTGTAAAGAGCTACCACAACAAAGTCGTTTTTCAGCATGCTGAGGACCTTAGGGTCGCTCCAGACTCTTGACTCCATCTCACGGCAGTTTACGCATCCATGACCTGTCACGTCTACAAATACAGGCTTGCCGGCCTTCTTTGCAGCCTCGAGTCCTTCCTCAAGAGTGAAGTAGCCGCTGAGGCCGAGAGGGAGGTGTAGGCCATATTTTGAATCAGCTGCCGGCATGAGGTCCTCACATACACATGAATCATCTGCTGAAGCAACAGATGAACCCTGTCCGATAACAAAGTCCTGAGTTGTGATTGGAGGCATATATCCTGAAAGCGCCTTGAGAGGAGCTCCCCACATTCCAGGGATGAGATATACTACGAATGAGAATACCGCAATGGCCAGAGTGAGGCGTGGAACTGAGAGATGCTCGACAGGCTCGTCGTTCTCGAAACGGATCTTTCCGAGGAGGTAGAGACCGAGGAGTGTGAATACTACGATCCAGATTGCAAGATATACCTCTCTGTCGAGGAGTCCCCAGTGATATGTCTGGTCAGCGACGCTGAGGAACTTCAGTCCGAGGGCGATCTCGACAAATCCGAGAACAACCTTTACTGAGTTAAGCCATCCGCCGCCGCTCTGCTTGAACTTCTTCAGAAGAGAAGGGGAGAATGCGAGGATCGTGAATGGAAGAGCGAACGCTACCGAGAACGCGAGCATTGTCACCATCGGCTCCCAGAACTCGCCCTGTGTGGACTTGATGAGGACTGAACCTACGATAGGACCTGTGCATGAGAATGACACGAGCACGAGGGTGAGTGCCATGAAGAATACTCCAGCGAGGCCTTTCTTGTCTGAACCCTTGTCGCTCTTGTTCACAAGTGACTGAGGCAGAGTGATCTCGAATGCTCCGAAGAATGAGGCTGCAAATACCATGAACACGATGAAGAAGATGATATTCGGAAGCCAGTGTGTCGAGAGCCAGTTGAAGATGTCGGCTGTCACTGCATCACCGCCGATGATTCTTGTGAGCATGATGATCACAGAGATCGGCACGGTGTAGAGAAGCACGATGAAGATGCCATACATTGCAGCCTTGAATCTTCCCTGGGCCACATTTTCAGAACCCTTCATGAAGAAGGATACCGTCATAGGTACCATAGGGAATACGCAAGGTGTAAGAAGCATTGCGAATCCCCAAAGGATGGCCTCGAGGATGAGCCCCCAGATGGAGCCGCTCTTCTTCTCTGCAGGCTCTTCTACGGCAACATCAGCGCCGAGAGGAGCGACAGCGAACTCAGGATCTACTGATACATTGAAATCGTAGTATTCTGCCTTGCATGCTCCGCCTGTGCATGAGTTTGTGAAGATCGTGCCTGTGAAGGCAGCCTTGTCGGCTGTAAGCTTCACGTTCTGGGCAATGATGATCTCATCATAATAATGTTTTGCAGGATCGCCGAATTCGTCAGTCTCTTCGGTCGGAGTGCTGATCTCATATGGCTGCCCTACAAGTTCACCGCCTGTTACGGCAGCGTCCATCACTTCTGTTGCAGAGAATTCATCTGCGAGTGTGTAGGTGTGATATCCCTCGGCAATCTTTCCGGTGAAAATGACTCTGTAAACGTCCGGTTCACCAGCTTCCTCGACATGCGATGACCAGGTCACCAGCTGTGCAGGTGCGATCTGGGCAAATGACGCAACACAAATTGCGAGTGAAGCGATAATTGTCAATAACTTTTTCATTATCAGTTTAGTGTTATGTGTTATTTTGCAAATGCTACTGAACGTGTCTCACGGATGACAGTGATCTTGACCTGACCAGGATAAACCATTTCTTCCTGGATCTTTCTTGCGATCTCTGTTGACAATGTCTCTGCATCCTGGTCTGTAACCTGATCGGCTCCTACGATGACGCGAAGTTCACGTCCTGCCTGGATTGCATATGTCTTTGTCACGCCTGGGTATGACTGGGCGATGTTCTCCATATCCTTGAGTCTCTTGATGTATGACTCGATGACTTCGCGGCGAGCTCCAGGACGTGCTCCTGAGATTGCGTCTCCGACCATTACGAGAGGGGAGATGATTGATGTCATCTCGATCTCTTCATGGTGTGCTCCGATTGCGTTGCAGACCTCAGGCTTCTCCTTGTATTTCTCGGCGAGCTTCATACCGAGTATTGCATGTGGAAGTTCTGGATCCTCGTCTGATACCTTTCCTATATCGTGGAGGAGACCGGCCCTTTTAGCAACCTTTGGATTGAGTCCGAGCTCAGAGGCCATTGTGGCGCAGATGTTTGCAACCTCGCGTGCATGCTGAAGGAGGTTCTGTCCATATGATGAACGATACTTCATGCGGCCGATGAGCTTCACAAGCTCGATGTGCATTCCGTGGATTCCGAGGTCGATGCAGGTCCTCTTACCTGTCTCCATGATCTCTTCCTCAAGCTGTTTCTGCACCTTTGTAACGACTTCCTCGATACGTGCAGGATGTATACGTCCGTCGATCACCAGCTGATGGAGGGCAAGACGTGCAACCTCTCTTCTGACAGGGTCGAATGCAGAAAGGAGGATTGCTTCAGGAGTGTCGTCAACGACGATCTCAACTCCAGTTGCAGCCTCAAGCGCGCGGATGTTGCGTCCCTCACGTCCGATGATGCGACCTTTGATCTCGTCGCTCTCGATATGGAATACTGTCACTGCGTTTTCGATTGCAGTTTCAGACGCAGTCCTCTGTATTGTGTTGATGACGATGCGTTTAGCCTCCTTGCTTGCAGTAAGACGAGCCTCGTCCATGGCATCATTGATATATGACTGGGCCTGTGTCCTGGCCTCTGCCTTCATGCTGTCGATGAGCTGGTTCTTCGCTTCTGCCGCTGTCATGCCGGCAATCGCTTCGATCTGCTTGATTGCGTCCATGCGGAGCTTCTCATACTCTTCGCACTTCTTGGATGCAATCTCCACCTGTGCCTTGAGGTTCTCTCTGATCGCGTCGGCTTCCTTATGCTTCCTTCCCAGCTCGGAATTCTGCTGATTGAGACTGTTCTCCTTTTGTTTAAGACGGTTCTCTACATCATTGATCTGCTTGTTCTTCTCGTTGATGTACTGTTCGTGCTCACTCTTGAGCTGCAGGAATTTTTCCTTGGCCTGGAAGATCTTTTCCTTCTTTATGTTCTCAGCCTCAAGTTCCGCTTTCTTGATGATATCTTCCTTTTGTCCTTTAAGAACTATTCTATGGACAATTATGTAGGCTGCGAGTGCGGCTGCCCCACTCAATAGACCTGTTAAAACTATAATTAAAGTATTCATGATGTATATATATGGTTTTAGTCTTTACAAAAAATGACCAGTCTTACATAAGCAGACTGGTCAGGTTAAAAGTAAAAAGCCGTTAGCTGTTTGTCAGAAAATCTTAAAAAATAAGATTTGGGCTCCGGAAAACCGGTTCAGACATCCTCCGTCCCACATAGTGGAATCCCCGTGAGGGTCACATAGGTCCGTCTTCCCCATCCGAGTGGTCCCTGTTACGTTATTAGTGTTGATTTCAGCAAAAATAAGTAACTAACGGCTGTTTTTATCAATATTGTCAAGATATCCTTCAAGCTCCTTGAGAAGAGTCTCTTCTTCCCCCATAAGCGAATTGATCTGATTCTGAAGGCCAAGGTTCATGATTCCCAGATTCAGGGCAACCAGCGCCAATACCTCCTTGGTACCCTTGCTAGGGTACTTTTCCAAGTAGATTTTCACTTTACGGTTTATGTCATCTGCCGCCTTCCTGATGAGTTCCTCGTGCTCCGGAGAATTGACCTTAAGAGGATAGGTGTGCTCGGCGATAGTTACGTTAATGCTCTGTGCCATCTTTATCCCTCCATCAATGTGATGCATCTGTCGATCTCCTTTATGAGCCTGTCAATCTTCTTCTTTGCCTCTGCGTTATCAACGTTACCGGCTTTGAAGGCGTCAGCAAGCTTCAGGTTATCAATCTTTCTCTCTAACTCTGTTATCTGCTTCCTGTAGGCTTCGTTCCGAATTTCAGACTCGTCCAGCTTGGCCTGAAGCTCAATGCGCTCCGATCTTTCCTGCTCATATGCAGAGATCAGCTGCTGGATTCTCTTCTTGAGTGCGTCTATCATTTCTTTACATTATAACCTACTTTGCAAAAATAACAAACTGCTTTGATTTCTCAAAAAAAATTGATGAAATCAAAGCAGTTTATGTTGACTGAGGCAGGTTTAGCGGATGACTTCCACTGCCTTCATTCCTTCTTCGATAGCAGCCTTATTGAGTGAAATGAGGTCTGCATAGCGAGATGGGATGCACTTTGCGAGTCCCTTGTCGATATTCTCCGACTTTACAACCGGCTTCATCTTGAGGTATGCACCCATTACTGCCATGTTGTAAACCTTCGAATTGCCGACCTGCGCTGCTACATTGATAGCGTCGATCTTGCAGATTGTAATATCTGTTCTTGTAGGCGGGTTGATGATGCCGTTCGGATCGTATATGAGAAGACCACCTGGCTTCACAGTACTCTCGAACTTGTCGAGTGACTGCTGATTCAGTATGATCGCTGTATCATATTTCGTCACGATAGGAGAGCTGATCTTCTTGTCGCTGAGGATGACGCACACGTTGGCTGTACCTCCGCGCATCTCCGGACCATATGACGGCATCCAGGTCACCTCCATGTCCTGCATGATTGCGCAGTATGCGAGAATCTTTCCCATAGAGAGGACGCCCTGTCCTCCGAATCCTGCAATGATTATCTCTTCTTTCATAATTACTCCTGTTTTAAAACGTCCTTAATGTCACCGAGCGGATACTTAGGGAACATGTTCTCCACCATCCACTTGTTGGCTGCTGTAGGGCTCATCTTCCAGCCTGAGTTGCAAGTCGCAACGATCTCCACGAATGAGAGGCCGATGCCCTTCTGGCTGTATTCGAATGCCTTTCTGATCGCTGCCTTTGCCTTGCGTGCGGCAACTGCAGTGTGAACTGACTGTCTTGTGATGAAAGCTGTTCCGTCGAGCTGTGCGATCATAGGTGCAAGTACGAGAGGGAATCCGTTGAGCTTGGCGTCACGTCCGTAAGGAGTAGTCGCTGTCTTCATGCCGAGGAGGGTAGTAGGAGCCATCTGGCCGCCTGTCATACCATAAATACCATTGTTGATGAAGATCACAACGATGTTCTCTCCGCGGCTGCATGCGTGGATGATCTCTGCAGTACCGATTGATGCAAGGTCACCGTCTCCCTGATATGTGAATACATATTTCTCAGGGTTGAGTCTCTTGGTCGCTGTGGCAAGCGCCGGAGCACGTCCGTGAGCTGCCTGCTGCCAGTCTACGTCAAGGTAGTTGTATGCAAATACAGAGCAGCCTACAGGGCTGACTGCGATGGTCTCTTCCTGGATGCCCATCTCCTCTATCACCTCTGCGATGAGTTTGTGAACTGTACCATGAGAACATCCTGGACAGTAATGCATTACATTGTCTGTCAGAATAGGGGTCTTCTTGTAGACGATGTTCTCGGGTTTCTTGATATCTTCTATATTCATATTCTTGCTTATTTCAGATTGTTGAACTTCTTGAACGCCTCTACAATTTCATCAGGAGTGTAGATGATACCTCCCTGTCTTCCGTAGAAACCTACAGGACATTTGCCGTTTACTGCGAGTCTCACGTCGTCTACCATCTGGCCGAGGTTGAGCTCGATGCTCATCATGCTCTTCACCTTGCCTGAAAGTTCCTCGAGCCTCTTTGTAGGGAATGGGAAGAGGGTAACCGGTCTGAGGAGACCTGCCTTGATGCCTTCCTCACGGAGCTGGTCAACCACAGCTTCGCAGATACGTGCCGAGCAACCGAATGCTACGAATACATATTCAGCATCCTCTGTCTGATATTCCTCATACTTTACTTCCTGCTCCTTGATCACCTCGTACTTTGCAGCGAGCTTCTGGTTGAAGCGCTCCTGAACGTCTGACTCGAGAGCAAGTGATGTGATGACGTTGTATGGTCTGTCGGCTGTCTTGCCTGTTGTAGCCCAAGGTGCTGCCTTGAGGAGCTCTTCCTTGGTCATGCGAGGCTTCTCAGGACGAAGCTCCACCTTCTCCATCATCTGGCCTACGATACCGTCGGCAAGGATGATGACAGGAGTGCGATATTTGAATGCAAGGTCGAATCCCCAGTCTACGAAGTCGTACATGTCCTGTGCTGAAGCAGGTGCTAGTACGATAGCGTTGTAGTCTCCGTGTCCGCCACCTTTCACGCACTGGTTGTAGTCACTCTGGCTTGGCTGGATAGTTCCGAGACCAGGACCACCACGCTGGCAGTTCACAACAACGCATGGAAGTTCTGCACCTGCGAGGTAGCTGAGGCCCTCGCACATGAGGCTGATTCCTGGTGAGCTTGAAGAAGTCATCACCTTCTTTCCGCAGCATGCGCCGCCGTATACCATGTTGATTGAAGATGTCTCGCTCTCCGCCTGAAGTACAACCATGCCTGTAGTAAGCCAAGGTCTTTCCTTCATGAGAGTCTCCATTACTTCAGACTGCGGAGTGATAGGATAACCGAAGTATCCGTCCGCACCGTTGCGTATTGCCGATATGGCAATCGCCTCGTTTCCTTTCATCAGAATTTTTTCTGCCATATCCCTTAGATTTTAACTCTGTAAACAGTAATCACCGAATCAGGGCAGACGATTGCACAGTTCGAGCAGCCTATGCACGCCTCGCCAACCATTTCGGCATAATGATAACCCTTGTTGTTGACCAGCTTCGAGAGTTCGATGCTCTTGGTCGGACAGTTCTCGACGCAGACACCACAGCCTTTGCATTTCTGAGTGTCCACTTCAATTGCTCCTTTGAATGCCATTGCTATTGAATTTAAAAAGTTTTGTGATTTGTTTCAGTTTCAGTGCTTTATGTAAAAAAGCCTTTCAGGTTTCAAAATCGAAGTAAATATAAGGCATTTTTGTTGAAATGTCAAACGATTGGATCAAAAAGCATAAAACATTTTTTTACTGCATCCATATGTGGGAATTTTTATATAACTTTGAAAACTTTAAACGAATATGTCCTATGGGATCGATTTTGCTTAAAAACATACTTCACGAGGAGTCTGCATGTCAGATTCTTATCCAAGGCAACAGGATTTCCGGAATACTTCCTGCAGATGCGGAGGTCAACCTTCCTGCAGATGCCGAGGTCGTGGATTGCACAGGCAAGGCAGTCCTGCCAGGCTTTGTGAACATGCATACCCACGCCGGCATGGCGATGATGAGGGGAGTGGGCGAGGATATCGTTTTCCATGAGTGGATCGACAGGATATGGAAGGTGGAGTCCGACATTGATGAAGAATATGTATATCATGCTACAAAGGTCGCATGCCTCGAAATGATCAAGACCGGTACGACCACATTCAATGATCACTACTGGCATATGCCTATGGGATATAAGGCTGCCATGGAGATGGGACTCCGCTGCGGTCTGGCCTATGTGATATGTGACAGGAACGATCCGGTCGAGTCAGAGCGTCAGAAGATGCAGTGCCGCGAGATGTACGAGTATTCGCGTCAGTGGGGACATATGTCTCAGTTCGTGATAGCGATTCATGCTATATATTCGGTGAGCGAGCCGCTCCTTGTCTGGGCAGTGGATTTTGCCCGCAGGCATGGGCTTAAGATCCATATACATGTATCCGAGACACGCAAGGAGGTGCAGGACTGCATGGCGCAGCATGGAGGAATGTCTCCTGTGGAATATCTGGACAGCCTAGGCGTGTTGGGCCCTGATGTCATTGCCGCCCATACTTTGTGGCTGTCGGACAATGATGTGAAGATCCTCGGAGAAAGGGGAGTGACTTGCGTCCATAATGTAAACTCCAACCTCAAGCTTGCTTCCGGCTATATGTTCCGCTACAATGAACTGCGTGATGCGGGGGCAAATGTATGCCTCGGAACTGACGGATGCGCATCGTCGAACAATCTCGACATGCTCGAGACCATGAAGACCTCGGCAATGATTCAGAAGGCTTGGAGAGACGATCCTACGGCAATGCCTCTGAATGAGCTCCTTGCTGCAGCAACCGCCAATGCCGGCAAGGCTCTTGGTCTTGATATCGGAAAGGTGGAAGAAGGAGCACTCGCAGACCTTATTATTATAGATACAGAAAATTACAATTTCCTTTCACCGGGAACTTTCCTTGCAAATCTCATATATTCGGCGCATTCGGACTGCGTTGATTCTGTCATATGTGACGGAAAGTTCGTGATGCGCGGCCGTGTGGTTCCGGGCGAGAAGGAGATTCTTTCTCAGGCTCGCCATGAAATGGAGGGGCTTTCAACCAGATAAACACTGAAACTATGGATCCAAGAGTAGAAAAGATCATGACTGCTGCAGAGTATATCGCGGCGAAACTTGATGGACGCAAGCCATATGTCGGAATAGTCCTTGGCAGCGGCCTTGGAAAGCTTGCAGACAAGATCGAGAATCAGATTGTAATTCCTTATAAGGAGATTCCGGGATTTCCGGTATCGACTGCCGTAGGACATAAGGGCAACTTCATTGCAGGAGAGCTCGGTGGCAAGTTCGTCGTGGCGATGCAGGGACGTTTCCATTATTATGAGGGATATCCTATGGAGCTTGTCACGCTCCCGATCCGTGTGATGAAGGTCCTTGGCATCAAGTATCTCTTCGTTTCAAATGCGGCGGGCGGTGTGAATTTTGATTTCAAGGTAGGAGATCTCATGGTGATCACAGATCATATCAACCATCTTCCGAATCCGCTTGTAGGACCTAACATGGAAGAGTTCGGACCTCGTTTTCCTGATATGACCCGTCCTTATGACAAGCAGTTGAGAATGAAGGCTTTCGAGATTGCGGCAGGTCTCGGATATGAGCTCCACAGCGGAGTCTATTTCGCGGGAACCGGTCCTTCATATGAGACGCCTGCAGAGTATAAGTATTTCCGTCTTATCGGTGCTGACGCTGTAGGAATGTCTACCATTCCGGAAGTGATTGTGGCTCGTCATTCTGACATTCCTGTATTCGGTATGTCGGTCATCACGAACGAGGCTCACGACGATTATGCAGAGGATTATGTAAATGACGGAGACGATGTCGTGGAAGCAGCAAATGCTGCTGCAGACAAGATGACGACATTGTTCTCGAAAATCATTGAAACTTTATAAATGAAACAGGCCGCTTTTAAACGGCCTGTTTCATTTATTCGATTTCTGTTGAAAAGAATGTGCTCCATGCGTCAGACGGCATGTTCCAGCCTCCGCGAGGGGAGAGGGACACTGATCCGACAGCCGGTCCGTCGGGCAGACATGAGCGCTTGAACTGCTGGTTGAAGAATCTTCTTACGAATGTCTTCAGCCATTTTTTTATGGTCTCTTCGTCGTAATGAGAGATCCTCACGTCGCTACGCTCCTCAGGATGACAGACCGGGTGTTCCTCAGGATGACAGAAGACTTTTGTCGCGAGGAAGAGTATCTTATCAGGACTGTATCCGTTCTTCATGAAGTTGTAGATGAAGAAATCGTGGAGTTCGTATGGACCTACAAGGTCTTCCGTTACCTGCTGGATTTCTCCTTTGTCGTTTGCCGGAAGCAGCTCCGGGCTGATAGGTGTGTCCACAATGTCAAGAAGGATGTCCTTCACGCTTTCGAACCTGTTTTCGGCCGCCCACTTTACAAGGCTTCGCACCAATGTCTTAGGGACGCCGGCATTTACTCCGTACATTGACATATGGTCGCCGTTGTATGTGGCCCATCCGAGTGCCAGCTCCGAGAGGTCTCCGGTTCCGACTACAAGTCCGTTGGTCTTGTTGGCAAGGTCCATCAGGATCTGTGTCCTCTCGCGTGCCTGTGTGTTCTCGTAAGTGGCGTCATGTACCTGAGGATCATGTCCAAGATCCGCGAAATGCTGGTTGCAGGCCGACACGATGGATATTTCTCTTGATGTAATACCGAGGGCGTTCATCAGGTCTGTGGCATTGTTCTTCGTCCTTGAAGTAGTACCATAGCCAGGCATTGTGACTCCTATGATCCTGTCCTTTGACCAGCCCAGCCTGTCGAAAGCCATGGCTGCTACAAGCAGTGCCAGAGTGCTGTCCAGACCTCCTGAGATACCGATTACAGCTGTGTTGCAGTTGATGTGCGCCAGTCTTCTTGCAAGGGCTGCAGTCTGGATGTCCAGGATCTCCCTGCATCTGTAGTCAAGATCTCCTGCCGGTGCAAAAGGATGCGGCTCGATAGGCCTGTATAGCTTCCTGCCGAAGTCTGTAGCCTTCTCGTTGGATCCGATGATGACTGACTCGTACTTTTTGCCGGATGTGCAGTTCCTGAATGCAGCGTCCTTCATGCGAAGTGTGCTGAGTCTCTCATAGTCAACGTCTGCAATGGTCAGGCTTGATTCCGACCTGTATCTGTCGCCCTCTGCAAGACAGTCTCCGTTTTCCCAGATGGCCGTTGCCCCTGCAAACACCTGGTCGGTAGAGGATTCTCCACAACCGGCCGATGCGTGGATATATGCTGTGTGTGTCCTCGCAGAATGCTGCTGAAGGATCCCTTTGCGGTAGATGTCAGTGTAAAGTATCTCAGCTGTTGATGATGGGTTTGCTATGATTGCAGCTCCCGCAAGGGAGTGGTCTGCAGAAGGAGGAATCGGCCTTCTGATGTCGTCGCCGATCTCAACTGCGAAGGTAGTGCCGTTCAGATGGAACAGCATTGCAGGGTTGATTGTGAATACTTGAAGATCGTCTGACGGAAGGGAGAGAAAGTCGTTTCCTGATGAGAAAATTGAGCTGTCCGTCACGCTGATCTTAGGGACGTATCCCTCAATGAAGCCGTTTCCAAGTACTGCAGCGCAGTTGTAAAGCTTTCCGTTATAGCATATCGGAAGGCCGACCACAGCTGTAATACAGATGTCCTCCTCCAGGAATCTGTTCTGCATGTGGCGTTCAATTTTGTCCAGACCTTCCTCTGCGCCTTTAAGCAGCGCTGCATTAGTGAACAGATCGCCGCATGTGCTTCCTGTGAGTGACAGCTCGGGGAATACGATGAGGCTGACTTCCTCTTCGATGGCCTTGTCGATGAGTCTGCATATTTCTTCAGCATTGTATGCGGGGTCTGCGAGCCTGATGGCCGGCACTGCCGCTGCAACGCGTATGAATCCGTGATTATTCATGATTGTTGAAAAATAAAGGACAGCATTTCAGCCGTCCTTTCTTATAAAGGTTTTTCTAAAGCTCTTCGAAATTTACGTCGGTGAACTGGTCGCCTTCCTTGAGGCAGTTGGTCTTGATGTACTTGATCACTTCCTCGAGTCCCTCAGCGAACTTTTCAAAATCCTCCTTGTAAAGGAAAATCTTATGCTTGTCGTAAGCAAAGTGTCCGTTGTTGTCAACTCTGCGCTTGCTTTCTGTGATCGTCAGATAGTAATCCTTGCCCTTTGTGGCCTTGACGTCAAAAAAGTATGTACGCTTTCCTGCTCTTACCGGCTTGGAATAGATATCTTCGCCTGAGCGCTCCTGAGCATTTGCTCCATCGTAATCCTCACTATACATAGCTTATCTTTTTAAGTAAATCTTTACAAAGTTAGGGATTTTTCTGAAATTCAGTGTATATTTGCATAAATTTTTGAGATATAAATATGCTTAACAGAAGAATACTCAGAATCAAGGCCTTCAAGGTACTTTACGGAAGCGTCATGTCTGATGCTGTAACCCTCGCTCAGGCAGAGGCACAGCTCGATATTTCCTGCGAGGCTACAAGAGACCTTTATCTTTATATGCTTTCCATCGTTTCTCCATTGACACAGATCGCGCGAGACAGGATAGAGGCAGCCAAGTCAAAGTTCAATCCTACTGAAGAAGAACGCAATCCTAACATGAAGTTCGCAGAGAACTCGCTTGCGGCGCTTCTTGACCAGGATGTGGATTTCCAGAAGATCATTGCAAAAAAGAAATACTCATGGGGACAATATGACCTTCTCCTCAAGAAGGTCATGACCTCAGTTTCATCAAAGCCATATTATGCCGAGTATATGGCATCTCCTGAGCGTTCGCTTGCAGAGGACTGCAAACTTTTCACAAGAATCTTCGAAGAGGAGTTCGTCGACAGCGAAGAGCTTGAAATGATACTTGAGGAGAAGTCGCTTCACTGGAATGACGATCTGGCATATGCTTTGACCTGGTGCTGCCGTACATTCAAGGATCTTGCTGATGGAAAACAGTGGAGCCTGATGCCGCTTTACCAGAGTGACATGATGAAGGGAGATGGCGTGGAAAGTGACAAACTCTTTGTAAGACGACTTCTTCAGACTGCATATTCAGGTTATGAGAAGTATTCGGCCATGGTTGCCGAGTCGGTTACAGGATGGGAGAAGGAGAGACTCTTCTCGACAGATGTCGTCCTCATCGTGATGGGACTTGCCGAGGTCGTGAATTTCCCTACCATTCCGGTAAAGGTTTCCATCAATGAGTACGTGGAACTTTCGAAGTTCTATGGCACTCCTAAGAGCCGTGCTTTTGTAAACGGCCTTCTTGACAAGCTTGTTCAGGAACTTGTCAATGAGGGAGCTGTCAGGAAGGAAGGCAAAGGCCTTTTGTAGAAGTGTAAACAATAATATTCTTAATTTATAACAGAAATGAATTCATTCGTATTAATGCAGGCTGCACCGGCAGCACAGGGCGGTGGATGGCAGATGTGGATTATGCTTATCCTTATCTTTGTTGTAATGTGGTTCTTCATGATCCGCCCGCAGAGAAAGCAGCAGAAGGAACTTGAAAACTTCCGTAACGCGCTCAAGAAGGGCGACAAGATCGTTACCATCGGAGGTATATATGGTACTGTATGTGAGATCAAGGAAGATTCAGTGCTTATCGAAGTGGATAACAACGTGAAGATCCGTGTAAGCAAGCAGGCGCTTGTGAAGGATTTCTCGGATCCGACACGTCAGTAGTCCTCATCCTTGACGGGAATGAAGAATCTGCTGCATAGATTGTTCACTACGTTGAATATCAACGGGAGAGATTGGGTGGTTCTGCTGCTCGCTCTCCTGTTGGCATTTAGTACGTGGCTGATTCACAACCTGGCACTCAAGTACAATGCGTTCCTGGACGTAAACGTTTCCGCTCTCTGCAACATCGAGGGACATTCCAATGAGTCATTCGACGATGCGGAGGTTTCTGCCAGATGCAGGGCTACAGGATACCGCATCATATCATCGAATCTGCGCAGAGGCCGTGTTGTGAAGGTTCAGTTCGATCCTTCAGTCATGCAGCATTATGCGGACGACAGGTTCTTCGTCACCTCGGACAAACTGTCTGAATATTCGCATATCATTTTCGGAGACGAGGTCGCAGTCGAATATTTTGTGTCAGATACCTTGTTCTTCCGGTTCCCGAAGGTCAACAGCAAGCGCGTTCCGGTAGTGCCTGTAAGCTCGTTCTCATTCCGTGACCAGTACATAAACACATCCGGACTGGAACTCTCTCCTGACTCCGTTACGGTTTACGGAGAGCCTTTCCTGCTTGATAATATCACTGCAGCCTATACTGCTCCGATAAACTATACCGATGTCGCTGACGACATTCATGGCATTGTCAAGTTGGATAAGATCAAGGGTGTACGTATGTCTGTTCAGGAGGCACATTATTCACTTGACGTGGCAAGATATGTCGACCTTGTGGTGAGTGCTCCGGTACAGACCGTGAATGTGCCTTCCGGCAAGGATCTGATCGTGCTTCCGTCTAAGGTCACTCTGACCATGAAGTGTGAGTTTCCGCTTCTTGAGAGCCAGTACAAGGATCTCAACGTAGTTGTGGACTACAATGACTTCAGGACTTCCATTACCGGTAAATGTGTCGTGTCACTGCCGGTACATCCCAAGGGCCTGATAGGATATGAGACAGATCCTGTGGCCGTGAGTTGTGTGGAGGAGAGCAGATGACGAAAGTCGTGGCTATAACCGGCGGAATCGGCAGCGGCAAGAGTGAAGTATGCCGGATCTTTGCTGAGTCGGGGTTCGCGTCCCAATACAACGCAGATGCACGTGCCAAGGCTCTTTATGTTGAATATCCCGCTTTGCTTGAAGCGATAGAGACTGAGCTCGGGGAGAGGTTCACTGATCCGGAAGGAAACTTTATGCCTCATATACTGGCAGCAAGAATCTTCAATGATAAGGAGGCTTTGAATAAGGTAGAAGGACTTCTCTTTCCGGTCATGATGGAGGATTTTGCTGCTTTCGCTGAGGCAAGTGACGCGGAAATGGTTGTATTCGAGTCGGCAACCATGCTTGAAAAGCCGCAGTTTGACGGATTTGCAGACAAGGTGATCCTTGTAGATGCTCCGTTTCAGACAAGACTTGACAGGGCCTGTTCCCGAGATGGCGCTTCGCGCGAAGCGGTGTTGGCCAGGATGCGTGCCCAGACGCTTATGAATGACCTTTTAGAAGGTGTGCATGATCCGAGAGTCGATTATGTGATAGTGAATGATTCGACTCTTGAGGTGTTGCGCGAAAGGACAAGAAAGACAATAGAACTATTAACAGAAAACATATAAAAGATGAAAACAGACCTTACAAAGATTCTGGCAGTATCAGGCCAGAGCGGATTGTTCCTTTATATTTCAGCTACACGCACAGGCGCTGTGGTAGAGGCACTCGCAGACAAGAAGAGAAGTTCAGTGAGCGCAACAAGCAAGATCACTTCACTCGCAGATATCTCTATCTACACTGACGATGAGGAGGTAAAGCTCCAGCAGGTGTTCCTCAATATGAAGGAAGTCCTCGGTGACGCTGACGCTCCATCTGCAAAGTCAAACCCTGAAGATCTCAAGGCCCTTTTCGAGAAGGCTCTCCCTACATACGACCGTGACCGTTTCTATGTGTCACACATGAAGAAGGTGGTAGAGTGGTACAACGCTCTCAAGAAGTACGCTTCTCTTGATTTTGTAGAGCCGGAAGAGGCTGCAGAGCAGGAGTAGGCCCCGATGATGAAGCTTCAGACAGTGACCTTGGGCTGCTCGAAGAACAAGGTCGACACAGAACATATCCTTTCCCAGGTGGAGGATCTATATGAGATCATTCCCGAGGGAGAGGATATTCCCGTTGATGTCCTTCTGCTGAATACCTGCGGATTTATCGGTGATGCCAAGGAAGAATCTGTCCAGGCTGTACTCGAAGCCGTGGAGAGAAAGAGGCAGGGTGATGTAGGTAAAGTGATTGTATTCGGATGTCTTTCACAAAGATATGCATCTGAGCTTCCGGACCTCATCCCAGAGGTTGATGCATGGTTTGGCGCTCGTGAATTTGATCCGGTAATCAAGGCGCTAGGCGTGGAACCGAAGGAGGAGGCGAGAGAATCACGTTATCTGACCACGCCTTCACACTATGCATATCTGAAGATATCGGAAGGATGCGACCGCAGATGTTCATATTGCGCGATCCCGTTCATCAGGGGAGCGCACAAGTCGGTTCCGATTGAGAAACTGGTTGAAGAGACTAAGCGTCTTGCAGACAAGGGAGTCCGTGAACTGATCATCATAGCTCAGGATACGACGTACTATGGCCTGGACCTGTATCGTCGCCGTGCTCTTGCCGAACTTCTGCAGAAGCTTTCTGAGGTGGAAGGCATAGAGTGGATAAGGATACATTATTCATATCCTGCAGCATTCCCTGAGGATGTGCTGGATCAGATGGCCAACAATCCGAAGGTCTGCAGATATATGGATATTCCACTTCAGCACATATCAGACAAGGTTCTGGACAACATGCACCGCAATGTAGACGGCGCATGGACCCGCGAACTTATCAGGAAGATGCGTGAGAAGGTTCCGGGAGTCGTTCTTCGCACGACTATGATTGTCGGTCATCCTGGTGAGGGCAAGAGGGATTTCAACGAACTCCTCGAATTTGCACAGGAGGCTCGTTTCGAGCGTCTCGGAGCATTCAAGTATTCGGAAGAGGAAGGCACGTACGGAGCAGAACACTTCAAGGATACTATCTCTGCAAAGACAAAGCAGGAGCGCCTGGATGCCCTTATGGAGCTCCAGAGCAGCATTTCGCTCGAATTCAATCAGTCGAGGGTCGGTTCTGAAATCGATGTGATTGTAGATGATTTCGTTGATGGCGTATTCGTTTGCCGCAGCGAATTCGAAAGTCCGGAGGTCGATGGCGAGATTCTTGTAAGATATGATGCCTCTGTGATGGGTGACGTTGACCCATATTCTCTGATTGGAGAATTCATCAAAGTCCGTGTCATCGGAGCAGATGAATATGACCTGATTGCTGAACCAATAGATATTTAGATATGAGAAACTCCTTTTTCCTGTTTGTCCTTGTGGCCCTGGCAGCAGTATCCTGCGGACCAAGCAGACACGCCATACATGTCGAGATGCGTTATCCGTCCAGATCCGGATTGGATCTTGCAGGCAAGATTGTTTCTGTAGTATATCTGGAGAATGAAAATCAATACGCGAATACTTTCAATGAAAGTATGGCTGACGGATTTGCATATGCTCTTGAACAGGATTATGGCACAGGTGAGGGAAGTGTGGGAATATACCGTATGATGCAGCCTAAGGATACTGCTTATGCTACCCGCGAATATATGTTCAACCTCCTGATGGATACAGGATCTGATATGGTATTCCTCTTCGATACCCTCAGCCTTGGCCCTATGGTTGTCGGAGGTCCGTCAAGAGTGGCAGTCCCTGTTTCTCAGGATTCTGCATATGTGAGTTCAGGATCAATGCAGTTCACGATGAAGCTTTACTGCTTTGATGCTATGGATAAGGACGAAGAAGTCCATGTGTTCACAGGTACCAGTACGGCACGACCTGACGTATATTCCAACGGAAACGAGTCGTCTACCGTGATGATCAGACGTGCGTATGAGGGACTTCCTGTCGAGGGATGGGATGCAGGTACCACCGTTGCATCATCCTTCAAGTCGCAGTGGAAACACGAACAGTACAGTCTCACATACTTTGATAGCGACAGATGGTATAAGCCTCTGGAGCTTGCTGAACAATATGATTGGAAAGGAGCCCTGGACAAATGGATCGTTCTTCTGGACTCCAACGATCTCCTCAGACGCTCCTGCGCAGAATACAACATTGCGGTTGCATGCTATATGATGGGAGAATATGAGCTGGCGTCCGAATGGCTTGACCGGTCTGATAAAGACAACAAGCTTCCGCTGTCTGATGGACTGCGGAAGCGTATAGATTCAAGGAAGTAGCGACCGCTACTTCTTTTTTTTGCGATTACTGTCCCTGTCTGCGATCTTAGACTGGATCTGCTTGCGCTTGTTGGCAATCATTCCTGTCAGATTCTCTCCCATGTCATCGAAGAATTGAGGGAACCTCATCCTGATCTTCTCCACCTTTTCCTTAAAGAAGGAGTTGATGTGCCTGTCAACCTTCGAATCGTATATCTCGTCGAATGAAATCATTATGCATGTTTCCTCGGCCTCGCTGAATTCGTGATTTATGCCACCTCCGAACACCTTCATGGTAGGTGAGAGGCTCATATATGAGTTCACAAGTGGTGGAATGTTCACGCCAAGACGCCTGACTTCACCATTCAGAAGCTTGTAATCTTCCTTGAACCCATCCTCTGTAAGAATGCTTTCCATATATGACACAGGAGTTTCGATCTTCAGAGGTTCGAATGGCTTGACAAGGTTTTTCTTGTCTCCAAAATGCTTCATAAGGAAGAACTGTATCAGGTCTCTTGCCTGCCTGTTATATTCAGGATACATGGTCATCTTTCCGAAGAAATACTTCATGTTAGGGTATTCGATCGCCAGGGCACCAAGACCGTCCCAGAGATTGTCCAAGGCATACAGGGCCTTTGCTCCGGCCTTGCTGCTCTGGTATTCTGGAGTCACGAAACTTCTTCCGAGTTCAATGGTATAAGGCAGATACTTCTTTACGAACTTCTTTGAGAAATGGAACATGTGGGACGTGGCCAGAAGCGGCTGCCCATTCTCATCCAGCTTTATGTCTCTACCGAGGATATATCTGTATCCTCCGAGAATCTTCTCTTCTTCAGGATCCCATACGATAAGCTGCTGGTACGGGTTCTCCATGGTGTCGAACTCGTCAATGTCCATGGAGAGTCCGCTTCCGCCTCCGGAATTACGGAAAGCCTCTTCACGAAGTCGTCCGATCTCTTTCATCACGTTTGGGGAATCGTGATGGTTGATCACATAAATTTCGTTATTGCTCTTGTTCGTGTTTCGCAGCTTCTTTGCAGGTGTCAGCTCTGCCTTGAGGACATCGACGCTGATAGGAGCGATAATAGGTTCCATAGGTTTGGTTTTAGGTTTATGTTCAGTCTATTCGATCTTCTTCACCGGGTCGCATGTAAGTCCTACTCCAAGTTTCTTGAATATCTTGCGGTCGACATCGCTGAGCATCACGGTCGAATGCATCTGGCATCCTTCCAGCCTTGGAAGCTGGTCGATTGCCTTGCGGCAGTTTTCGTCATTGATGCTGAGCATTGACAGGGCTACAAGCACTTCGTCTGTGTGTAGACGAGGGTTGCGTCCATGCAGATATGTAACTTTAGTCTTCTGTATAGGTGCAATCATCTCCTCTGGAATGAGCTGTTCGCTGTGCGGTATTCCTGCGAGATGTTTGGTCGCGTTCAGAATGAGCGCCGCACTAGGACCGAGAAGCGAACTGGTACGTGAGGTGATGATGGTTCCGTCCTGAAGCTCTATTGCGGCAGTGGCTACTCCTGAAAGTTCCTTTCTTTCGTGTGCCGCGACCGTGGTCCTGCGATACTCTGTGGTGAGTTTTGCCTGTTTAAGGATAAGTGATATCTTGTTGACCTCGTTTTCGTTATCACCTTTCTCAGCAAGGTTGCAAAGAGCATAGTAATACCTTCTGATTATCTCCTCTCTTGCGGCATTGCAGCATACATCCTCGTCACTCAGGCAGAATCCGATCATGTTGACTCCCATGTCGGTAGGTGACTTGTATGGACTTTCTCCGTAGATACCCTCGAAGAGGGCGCTCAATACCGGGAATATCTCGATATCGCGGTTATAGCTTGCCGCTATCTCTCCGTATGCCTCGAAGTGGAACGGGTCAATCATATTGACATCATTCAGGTCCGCAGTAGCAGCTTCATAGGCTATGTTTACTGGATGCTTCAATGGAAGATTCCATACAGGGAATGTCTCGAACTTGGCATATCCAGCCTTGATGCCTCTCTTGTTCTCGTGGTATAACTGGCTGAGGCAGACCGCCATCTTTCCACTGCCAGGACCAGGTGCGGTCACGACAACAAGAGGCTTGCTGGTCTCGACATAGTCATTCTTTCCGAATCCTTCGTCTGAGTCAATGAGGGCCACGTTGTTAGGATACCCTTCGATAGTGTAGTGATAGTATACCTTTATGCCAAGTCTTTCGAGGCGTTTGCGGTAGGCATCTGCACTTGATTGACCGTTGTAGTGAGTGATCACTACACTGCTTACATACAGACCTACATTCTCGAATTCACCACGAAGTCTCAGTACGTCTTCGTCATATGTGATTCCGAGGTCGCCGCGAACCTTGTTCTTCTCTATATCCAATGCACTGATGACGATGAGGATTTCAGCCTCGTCCTTCAGTTGCATGAGCATATGTAGTTTGCTGTCCGGCTTGAAACCGGGCAGCACCCTACTGGCATGATGATCATCAAATAACTTACCTCCGAATTCGAGGTAAAGCTTGTCTCCGAACTGCGCAATGCGCTTTTTAATCTGTTCTGACTGTATCCTTAGATACTTCTCGTTATCAAATCCCGTTTTCATACGGAATGCAAATATAACCAATCTTGATTGTCCCTGCAAGCACATTTTGCAAAAAACATCACTCTTTATTTCTATTTTCCCAATGGAAAGGAGCGAATTCCGAAGAAGGATCACGCCATGACGGCTTGCGGAGAGCATAGATGATGAAAGGTATGATCACCATGATTATGCAACCTGCGATGAGGACTGTGTACCAGACGGTATTGCTGCCGGTGTTTATCTGTCCCGGAGGTATGAAACTCAGTACAAATGCGAGCAGCGACCCGCTGAATCCTACGACGCCCAGAATCCACATGAGAGCGTTTCCTTTGCCTAACCTGAACGGGCGCTCAGCGTCCTTCATCTTATATCTCAGTACTATCGCTGCAGCGAACATGAGCATATACATGATCAGATATAACAGAATCGTAAGCTGAGACAGGATCTGGTAGAAGGACTGTACGGAAGGCATCACCACGAACAGCAGTGACAGAAGTGTCACGATGCCGCCCTGCACAAGGAGGATGTTTCGCTGCACTCCGTGGCTGTTGCTCTTCTGGAAGAAAGGCGGGAGGTAGCCTGCCTTTCCGACGGTGAAGATACCCTTGGAAGGTCCAGCTACCCATGTGAGCACGCTTGCCAGTACTCCAAGCATAAGGGCGACGGCTATGACAGAGCCGGCCCACGGGATGTGGAAGTACCTGAAGAAATTGTCAAATCCGATGAGCAGGGACTGCGTGAGGTTTATGTCCTTGGCCGGAATTATGACTCCTAAGGCGAATGTTCCAAGCACGAAAATGCATACTGTTGCAAGCGAGCCGATGATGATGGCCTTCGGATAGTTCCTGGACGGATTGTTTATGTCCATCACATGTACGCCCATCATTTCCATGCCGGCATAGAAGAGGAATATGCTGCTGGCCAGGACAAGATTGTCAAGTTTGGTCAGGTCCGGAATGAAGCTCTGCTGCATGTCCATGTAGTTATGGCCGCCTGTGGCTATATATATGATACCCAGTACTATAAGCAGTCCTGCAGGAATTATCGTTCCTATGAGACCGCCCCATTTGCTGATCTTTCCGACCCATCCGATGCCTTTCATGGCTATGAATGTAGCGATCCAATAGATAGCCAATACCGTCACAAGTGTGAATATCTTGTTGGAAGCCAGAGCGGCGTCAGATGCTCCGTTGAGTCCGATGTATGCAAACGACACTGCGCCGAAAGTCAATACTGTCGGATACCAGATTGTCGATTCTATCCACTGAAGCCATATGGCGAGGAATCCGGCACGAGGTCCGAATGCTTCGCCGACCCAGCGGAACACTCCGCCCTGCTTGTCGGAGAACATCGCCGCAAGCTCGGCCGCAACCATTGCGGTCGGGATTAGGAATACGATCGCTGCAAACAGGTAGTAGAATGCTGACGAGAGTCCGTAGGTTGCCTCCGACGGAAGTCCTCGGAGGCTGACTACAGCTGTTATGTTCATGATTGCGAGCGTCGCGACACTTATCTTGGCCACTGTGCCCGCAGTTCCTTTCTGTGTCTTCATGACATTGTATTTTAATGTGTGTAAACGTGTCCTTTATGCTTCTTGCCGTTCTTGATGGCAATCCTTGACGGAGTCGGGTATTCGAGCTTCTCAAGCTCTGCGACTGCGTCAGAGATGTCCTGGATGAGCATGTCCGCCATGTCTCGTGACATTCCCTGTCGGACTACGATCCTCATCACCACCATGTCCTCGATGTCTTTTGGCATCGTATAGGCCGGCACCATCCATCCTCTCTGCATGAGCTTGTCCTGGAGATCATAGAGTGTCCACTTTGCTTTCTTGTCATATTCTTCGTTCAAGGTCCATATGAACAGAGGATTGTCCAGATGCTCCGAATAGTTTCTGAAGCAGTCCATCTTTCCGATGGTGTCATGGCAGTATTTTGCAATCGCCATCGAGTTTGAATGGATTTCCCTGTATCCTTCCATGCCCAGATGTATGAAATTGTAGTATTGCGCAAGTATCTGAGCAGCAGGGCGTGAGAAGTTCAGGCCGACTTGTGTGATGTTCGCTCCAAGGTAATTCACGCTGAATGCCATCTCTTCCGGAAGATACTTCTTGTCCTTCCATATGACCCAGCCTAGGCCAGGATATACGAGTCCATATTTGTGACCTGAAGTCGATATCGAATATACCCATTTGAGCCTGAAGTCCCATTTCTTGTCAGGGTCGAGGAACGGCAGGATGAAGCCTCCTGAAGCAGCATCCACATGCATAGGGATGTCGAATCCGGTTATCCTGTTGTACTGCTCGAGGGCATCATTGAGCGCCTCGATGTCGTCGTTCATACCTGTCCAGGTCACGCCTGCGACCGGTACTATGCATATTGTATTTTCATCACACATTTCTATTGCAGACTCAATGTCAAGAGTCGGATGTTTGTGCGTGATCGGGACAGTACGCATTTCTATCTGCCACAACTGGCAGAATTTCTCCCATACCACCTGATATGCCGTGCTCATCACCAGGTTCGGCTTGTCATACGGCTTTCCCTGCGCCTTCCTGCGGGCGCGCCATCGCAGCCATGCTGCGACGCCGCCCAGCATGCAGGCCTCGGAAGAGCCGATGCCCACGGCTCCCGTCTTCCATTCCGCCTCTTCCGGCGAGTTCCACATATTCGCCACCATATTGATGCATCTTCCGCACATCACAGCCACTCTCGGATATTCTGTCTCGTCGATGTAGTTGATGCCTACAGCCTCGTTCATCAGCTTTGTTCCGTACTCATCCATATATGTCGTTACGAATGTAGCGAGATTAAGACGCGGCTGCGTCTGGGGGAAAGTCTCATCCTTGACCATCTGGTAGGCGATGTCTGCGGGAGTCTTGTGTTCGGGTATGAATTCCGACGGTGCAGGCTCTCTCATCTCCTGTGATCCGAAGATTTCGGTTTCATTGTATTTCGTGTCCATAATTTATAATTATTAAAAATCAATAAAGCCCGTATGTCACAAAATGTGCCATACGGGCCTATGGAATGCCGTATTGTAAGGGTGTCTATTGAGCTTTCAAAGTGATGACGGTTATCTCCGGTCTTGCTCCGATCCTGAACGGAACGGTGCATCCGAGGCCTATGTTTATATAAAGAGTCTGTCCGTCCCGGTCGTATCTTCCGTCAGTTTCGACGAATGAGACTGTTGCGGGAGTCCATCCGAATATTCTTATCTGAGCTGCATGAGTGTGGCCAGAAAGCGTGAGCTGAATGTCAGTGTCGGGGACAACTTCACTGGTCCAGTGGCTCGGGTCATGCGAGAGCAGGACGCGGAAGCCGTCGGTGCCTTCCATAGCTTTCTTCAGATCGCCTCTGCTGATGGTCTTGAAGCCCTGGCTGCTGCAGTTTGTGTTGTCCACGCCTATGAATGTGATCCTGCTGCTGTCGTTCGACTCGATCGTGATGTTCTCATTTCTCAGCAATGTCCATCCTAATGTGTCCTTCTGGAATCTGACCAGTTCTTCCAATGCCTTCTCCCTGTCCTCTCCATGCGGGAATCCGTATATCAGAAAATCATGGTTGCCGAGAACGGACAGGACACCATGTCTTGATCTGATGCCTTTCAGCGTCTCTTTATACGGCTCCGCCTCTTCCTTTCCTATTGTGACCATGTCGCCTGTGACGCATATTATGTCAGGGGCCTGGCTGTTGATTTCAGTCACGACCTTTTCAAGCTTTTGTGGGTTGTCATCGAATGTCCCCAGATGCAGGTCGGAGATGTGTACAATCTTGAATCCGTCGAATTCCTTCGGGATATCCTTGTGGACGTACTCCATATGCGTTGTCCGGAAATGCCATCTTCCTATGAAATATCCGTATGCCATCGCGCCCCAGAACAGCATTACCAGCGTCAGTGCTGCGAGGCCGAAGTACTTGTATGGCAGACGGAAATGTCCGACCTTGCTTATGATCCAGCCTGTCAGCCATATTATATGAGGGAGAAGTGCGAGCACTATACCTCCCGCTATACAGAAGAATAACATCATTTTTGAAGCTGTCATGTCTTTGTTTAGTTTACGATGCTTTGTATCTTTGCAAATCTAATGAAATTAACGTTTATCTGATATGAAAAATACATTTATTGCAGCATTGTTCATGCTTGTCCCGATGTATGTGTCCGCTCAGACACTGGACAGGATGCAGTGGTTCAATGAGCCTGAAAACTGGTCAGTCAAGAATGATGTCCTCACTATGGATGTGACTCCACAGAGCGACTACTGGAGGATTTCTCACTATGGTTTCACAGTCGATGATGCTCCGTTTCTTTATACATTGAGAGGAGGGGAATTCGAGGTGAAGGTAAAGATCTCCGGCGAATACAAGGTGCGTTTCGACCAGGCCGGCCTCATGCTCAGGATTGATGAGGAAAACTATATCAAGACCGGCATCGAGTACGTTGACGGCAAGTATAATCTCAGCGCAGTGGTGACTCACAAGACCAGCGACTGGAGTGTCATAACACTTGACAAGCCGGTGGACTATATCTGGATCAAGGCAGTCAGGAGACTTGATGCTGTCGAGATCTTCTATTCATTCGACGACAAGGAATATGTCATGATGCGCAACTGCTGGCTGCAGGACAATACTCCTGTGATGGTAGGCATGATGGCCGCCTGCCCTGACGGAAACGGCTTCAAGGCCAAGTTCGAGCACTTCCAGATCAAGCATCTTCCAGATGCCCGCAGGGTCGAGTGGCTGAAGAAGAATCAGGAATAAGACTCATCGTACGGATATCTCACACCCCATTCCTTTCTGAGATCATCCATCTGTTTCATAATGCTTATGGTTTCCTCGTGCGGCATCATAGGGGATTCCATAAGCTTTTCTTTTATGCACCTGCGGCATTCGATCACCTGATATTCATATCCGTTGACCATGTCGTCATCCTTGGTGTATCTCTGCACAAGCTCATAGTTTCTGTATACTTCGACGACCTCCGGACAGTTGATGTTGTCGATTCTGATATAGCCTTCCGTTCCGCTGATTATGCCTTGTCTGTCATTCAAGCAAAGCGCTCCTGACTGGAGATTTGCCATCTTCCCGTCAGCGAATGAAAGTGATATGCTTTCGTGCATGTCCATTCCTGAAGGCCCCAGGTGGCAGTTCGTCACGGTCTTGACTATGTCTGTTCCGAAATACATTCTGGCGAAGTTCAGGGTGTAAACTCCGAGGTCCAGAAGCGCTCCTCCGCACAGGTCGCCGCGGACTATCCTCTCCTTGTTCTCCATCATATAGCATAATGTCGCAGTGAGGACCCTCGGCTCTCCTATGATACCGCTCTCCATGATTTCCCTGACCTTGTGGGAGAGTGGCATATATCTGGTCCAGATCGCCTCTGTGATGAACAGACCTTTGCTCCTTGCTGTCTCGATAAGCTTCTCCGCCTGCATGGCATTGGCCGTGAAAGCCTTTTCCACAAGGACAGGCTTTCCGTGTTCCAAGGCAAGCATAGCATGGTCATAGTGATGCGAGTGCGGAGTTGCTATATAAACCAGGTCAACAGCTGGGTCGCAGACCATCTCTTCATAGCTTCCGTATGCTTTGCCGATGTCATGCTCTGCTGCAAATGCCTCTGCCTTTTCCCATGTGCGTGAAGCGATTGCGTATATTTCTATATCCGTAAACGGGGCAATAGCATCGCACATTTTCTCTGCAATCCATCCAGCACCTATGATACCGATTCTGAACATATTCTTAACCTATTAATGAGACGATTTTCTCAAGCCATTCTTTGTCTGTATGGTCAAAAGTATTGAATTCCGTGCTGTCGATGTCCAGCACGGCGATAACCTTTTTGCCGTGAAATATCGGGACCACGATTTCGCTGTTTGAAGCGCTGCTGCATGCTATGTGACCGGGAAACTTATGCACGTCCGGCACAATGACGGTTTCAGCCCTTTCCCAAGCCGTTCCGCATACACCCTTTCCGAACGGAATCCTCGTGCATGCGACCGGTCCTTGGAAAGGTCCCAGAACCAGCTGTTTTGATTCCTGCTCCACTCGATAGAAACCTGTCCACCAGAAGCCGAACTCCTCATGCAGCAAAGCCGCCACGTTCGCCATATTGGCAATAATGTCGCTTTCACCCTCGACAACGGACTGTATCGTCCTGAACACTTCCGCGTATTTTTCTTTCTTGTTCATTTCTGAAGTTTTGCTAATTCAGTGATGTCTCTACATTCTATGGCCGCTTTGTGATAGCCGTTCTTGGATACGGCAATCATTGCGTCGGCGACTTCGCTCATTCTGTTCCACATGCCGATGAGTTTGAAGAATGGATACATTGCCCAAAAGGCATACTGCATTTTCTGGATGCGTTTCTGGCCCTTGTACCGCCACATGATGGCCGGACGGAAGTTATATGCTCCCTTGAACGGCATGGCAACCAGCGCATCTTCAGTGCTTTTCTTTATGCGCACCCACATCTGCCTGGTGTTCTTGTAGTTGCCTGCGCCGCTCAGATATACGAATGTCATATTCTCCTTCGGACCGACAACGTCGGCAAAATGAAGAGGGATGTCATGGCTTATGCCGACATACTGTTCTTCCTTGAGCCCGACGCTGCTGATGCCTGCGATGAAGAACACTGCATCATATCCCTGAAGCTTCGAATCCCCGGCTTCAAGGTTCATGAAGTCCGGCACTATATACTCTTCAAGTTTCGGATGAACATGTCCGCATGGCCTTCTGCTGACGCTGAGGACCTTTTCAACTTCAGGATTGTCAAGGCATGAAAGCATGATGCCTTCGCCCACATAACCGGTTGTTCCTGTGATGATGATTTTCATAGTGTGTTTACTGTATTATTTTCTCATTAACTCTTTTTTCTCCTCGACGCTGAATTTCTCGATTGCATAGCGTAGGGTAGTGCGCGGCATAGCCCCTTTGTTGGTGTTCAAAAATGACATGAGGAGGGCTTTGTCACGTTTGCCGACCTCGCGGAGCATCCAGCCTACGGCTTTCTGCATCAGGTCGTGTTTTGTTCCGAGGAAGATTTTCGCAAGTTCGATGGTGTCTGCGAATTGTCCATGACGTATGAGCATCAGTGTGGATACGACTGCGATGCGTTGCTCCCACATGACCGGAGATTGTGCAAGAGTGTATAGCACGCTATGATCTTGATGCTTGACCAGATAGTCTCCCAAAATGTATGGTGCGGAAAGGTCCACCAGGTCCCAGTTGTTGATGCCTTTCAGGTGTGTCAGGTAGAATTTAACGGCTGCTTCAGGATCCTTTTTATATTTCTCGATGAGGATGAGCAGGGCGCAGAGCCTGCATTCATGCCATTCGCTTTCAAGAAGGGCCTCGATGAGCTCGTATGAGGCTTCTTTGTGGGCCTTGGCCACCTTGCGGGTCTCAGGTACTGTGACTCCGAGGAACTTGTCGCCTTCTCCATATTGGCCTTTGCCGGTCTTGAAGAAGCGTGGCAGTACGATCTTTTTCTCTTCGTCCGATGCTGCTATAAGATTGCGCATGATCTCTCCATAGTCCTTTGCCAGTCTGAGGGTAGACAATGAAAGATGGCAATATCCTTCGGGATTTTTTACGAGGTAGTCCTGATGATATTCTTCGGCCGGATAGAAGGACTTCAATGGCCCTTTTTCTACTGCCAATGGCTCTCCATAGGCCTGTTGTACCTCTTCATATACCTTCTCAACGTCGGCTCGATCCGCCTCGTCGATCCAATATATTCCGGTCCTGTACCTTGTGCCGCAGTCATTGCCCTGACGGTTTATCGAAAGGGGATTGATTGACCTGAAGAAGAGGCGGCAAAGCGTCGCGAGGGATATGATCCGGTCGTCATATGACACCTTCACGCACTCCACATGTCCAGTTTGGTCGGTGTATACCTGCTGATACGTCGGTTCCGCGAGGTCCCCGTTGGCATATCCGGTCTCAGTCTCGATCACGCCTTCAAATGATCCCATATAATGCTCTGTTCCCCAGAAGCATCCGCCTGCGAAGTAGATATGTTTCATGTTAGTTATATGCCGAGCGGCGTATACTGAATATACCGGCTCTCCGGTCAGTTTTTTGTAGGCCTTGAGATACTTCTTCAGACGCTTGACGTCCTTGTCGCTGAGATAGGGGAGGCGGCGGATGTCCATGTTGTCCGTGAGATCATTGATTTTCACAGCAACGGCCAGGGGATTCTTCTTCACCCTTTCAATGAAGTCGTCGTAATTTTCGTTCTCAGAAGTCTTTGTGACGCATCTGAGTGCATCAATGACCTCCTTGGAAAAGCCTTCCGCTTCCAGTGCCTCAAATGTCCAGTCTCCGTCCTCAACGACGTCGTGCAGAACCCCGACGATCTTCTCCTCCTCGGTCTTTCCCATCTCCATCACACGAAGAGGATGGCCTATATAATCCCTGCCAGCTTTATCAAGCTGGCCCTTGTGTGCCTCTGTAGCAATCTGTATGGCTCTTTCAAGTGTGCTCATCTATTTAAATTTACGTTCTTACAATTCACACCTCTGCTGTGCGATTCCTTCATAGGCACGCCTTCCGGCAGGTGTCATGAGGCCACGATCCTCGAGGTCAATGCATCTGTCCATATTGAGCTTGGTCCAATGACTGTTCTTTCTTCTTGGAGACAGCCTCTGTGCCAAGCGGCCGTCTGGGAGTTTCTTCAATGTGCTGTCAATCCATCCGAAACACAAGGCTTCTTCCACAACATCAACGTATGGAAGAACTCCCGCCGGTGGAGTCCTGCTCCGGCTCACGACAACCCAGCACTCCTTCTCCCTGGAATGATTCTCCTCCAGCCAAGCCCTGAGCTGCGACCGGTCAGAGTATTCTAATAGTGTGGTGATTTCCATGTTCTCTCCTAGACTATTTATCTGTTTAACCTCCTCAGTCTTGACGCGATGCTCTGCTTGTACATCTCTTTGTCTTCGTCATCAAGAAAGGACATATCTATAACTTCATTGAACTTTGGAAGTAGTTTCTGGTATTTTGCAACCATGTTCTCGAAGACCTTTGGCGCAATGCCTGATGTTTCCATTGCCTTTACGAAGTCTGCTTTCTTGATACGATTCTTTTTTGCGTTGAGAGTTAGAGCCAGCTCTTCATCATCCTTAGGATTAACCAAAGTTACATTCAACAGGATATGCTGGTGTGAGACCCCATTTGCCTTTAGGCGTATAGAGTGAGAAGTTCTTTAGATGCATGTCGTTGTTTCCCACTAGCCAGCAGAAGAATACCTGTTCATAGAAGTCTGCAAGATCGAGAAGTGGTACGTACGAGTATTTCGCTATGACCTTTGCAATCTGCTCATATGAACTCTTGTATTTATACTCAGTCTGTCTTTCGGTGAGCTGACACATATCCTCCATCGGAATTTTATCACCATCTGCTGAACGGTCGATTCTTTCGTCAGATATCCAAGTGTGCCATCCTTGAGGCGGATCAATGTATGTGGAACGACTTTGATCTTGGCGATTTCTGCCAAGTGCATTGTCATATATTCCCGAAGCAATTTTACATCAATCCTCAGAGCCATTGATATACGGATCGTATTTCATTTCATATTTTGGTGATGCAGGGTCTATAATCATATCATATTCGTTAATTCCTTTCTTTAGTGCTAGCATATGTAGGAGTTTCTTATTTATCGGAGAGATCCTATTGCCATAGTATATTGCAATAGGTTTCATTTCAAATGAATTGACTTTTGATTGATTTAAGCCATCTGTTTGTTTCTGGATAACGCGCCATTCTTTTTCGTAAGCCCATTCAGTTGCTTTGTGAAGCATCAGTTTATAATGTGCAAACTCGTCTGGATTCTTTACATCTAACCCTATCGCTTTTCCAATACACCATGCAAATAAAGTGCTTGAATCATACCTTTCATCACCATAAATAACAGGGAAAATACGATTATCGCCTTCGGTTAACAATGGTGCCATATTGTACTCCAAAGCGAACCCTTCATGATTCTGAGCATAATGGCTCCACATAGTTACGGAATGAATATCCTCGCTGAAACAAGCGATTGTAGATACATATTTCAATGTGGATTCTAATTGTTTAGCATTAATCAAGCAAAACATTTTCATAATAACATTGAAATCATTTGTGCGTAAGTTGTCAAAATTATCGCAGGATATAATCTTTTCTCGAAGTTGTGTTAAATTAGCTTCACCGAAAAACTGAACAATATTTTGTGGGAACAATAATCCATTAAGCATAGCCTCTTTTAATAGTAAGAGAAATTCTTTAGAAGAGTAGATGTCAATTTGTTTGAAAATAGCATCTATATTATATCCTGACAATGTATCGTATGGATCATTGAACTTGTCGGCTGTGACAGTGAATATTAAATCTTTGTCAAATGCATCAAAATTTAATTCGGAACAATTTCTATATCTAAACAAGCTGCCTGGCATCATTTCGATTAGCGCAGAACATAGTGGGCGTATAATACCCTGACAAGTATTATTGTCTGTACCTTCTGGCACTACAGTATTGTTTAGTATTTGTGCAAATTCTTTCCTATCCATTTCTTATTGTTATTTACCAAAATATTCAGTCTTCAACCAGTAGGCATATATCGGATCTTGGAATGAAATCTCACCAGCCTTGTTATCCAAAATATCATTCTTTATAAGAGCCGCTTTTGATCGAGCAATTGAGGTTGTAGAAGATATTTGGTAGCGGTGCATCACATCGGTAGAACTGATCGCCTTTTCGCCCGCAATAAGGGCTTTAAGGTAGTTAAGTTGCTGTGTGGTCAATGTCTCGGTAATCGTTACAAATAATAGGCTTAACTGCTCTACCAATGCAGCGTGTGCCTCGCGCACTATTTCAACCGTACAGATATTCTTTGTTCGCAACCATGACTGCTGTGCGAGCTGCTGTGCATAGTAGGGATGATTATCTACAAGTTTTACAATAAGGTTGGCGGCATCCTCATTTATGCCCTTGCTTGTATCTGCGAAACGACTATTAAAGAACTCCACGAGGTAAGGCGTATCAATCTTATTGAGGAACATCAAGTTGCCAAACTTGTAGAAGGGTTTTGACGAATTGGTAAACACCTCCATCATCATATGGCGTTTGCTACCATACAAGCAGTAAGCAACATTTTGATGCTGCTGCCAATGCGAGCGTAACTTTTTCTGGAAATAATCAGGGTCTGTAAACTCCGCTATGTTTTGGAACTCATCAACGCAAATCACAATTTTGAGGCCCTTCTTCTTTGCGATTTTCTCAGCAAGGTCAAGCACCTCATCGGGGTTCTGCTTCACAGTTTCCCAATCAAAATCGATTGAAACCTCATTGGAAGGGTCACTGCCAATCGAGATCTTTGGCACAAGATGCGAAAAGAAACTCTTGGCACTATCTACAGCCTCTTCCCACTTTGATGATGTTGCGGCAATAACCTTCTGTGCAAGTAACGAATAGAAGTGCTCCTCGTTGCGCACATTGAAAAGGTCGATATGACAGATACGCAGTTTGTTATCATGCTCCATCGCTAACTTCGCAGCCTTATTCACAAGCGAGCTCTTACCCCAACGACGAGGTGAGATGATAATTGTATTAATTAACGAAGTAAAGTTCTGAACCAAGTTCGCAGTTTCTAACTCTCGGTCTGTAAAATTCTTCTCGGTTGCAATTTTACCAAAGATAAAAGGAGTTTCCATAATCCATATTTTTATTATTCTACCGCAAATATAGTACAAAATATGTGACTACACAAATTGTTGCAACAAAAAGTGTATATACATTTCTTGTAACATTCGGTGATTAATAAATGTGGATAACTGAATACGGGAATAGTTTATTTTGTTGTAAATATTAAACCTCTGTCAAACGACCATTTTAATTAAAATGGTGTACATTGTAATGAACATAAATACAAGATGTTATGACTATAATGAATTGAACTATCTGACAGTATTGGATAGTTCGATTCTATTTATACATCTCTGGTCTACGGAGTTCGTTTTCCTCTTTCATTCTCTGGATCATCTCTGAGTCAGGAGGAACAATCTCATAAGTAGAACTATAAAGTTTTCTTTGGTTGTAATGCTCATTGAGCCTTTTTGTAACTTCCTCCATAGTAATCTCACCCTCAATCTGTTGTCGAGCAAGTTGAATCAGAAATTCAGACACGCTAAGCCCATCTACATTCTGCAAACCTATTGCTGCGCCCCAATTGTTCGCTCTTTCTCTAACAGCCTTGTCAGGATGATTCTTATATTCCTCAAATAATCCCATAATTATTCTTATAAAGTTACGAAATTTTCTTGGAATAATCATACATGCATATCCATTAGTGTCCGGAGAAAAAATCTCCAATAGTGTTTAACAATTTAAATTTTAGGAAGTTACAAGGCAAAAATTATTTTTCGATTAGAACTCGTAAGTTTGCGGAACGGCATTAGAGCCAGTTCTTG
>SUYV01000013.1 GCA_015060255.1 Bacteroidales bacterium
AGCCTTGGGTAGCCTGTCTGACGGCAGCCCCTGGTCGAAAACCAAAGTCAGACTAAGCGTGTAGAAAGCTGTCTGGTGCGGTGTTTGGACGGCGGTTCGAGTCCGCCCATCTCCACAACAAAAGAGGCTACGGGATTTCCGTAGCCTCTTTTTGTCTCATAGTCGATAATTTAGTTTGCTCTGACCTGCTGACCAGCCTGCGCCGGCTTCACCTGGGGAGCGACCTCAACACCGGAGAGTTTTGCAAACTCTGTCTCAGTGATGGTCTTGCAGTTGCCGTTGAATGTAGAGCCAAGCTCCACAGCAAGTCTGCGGATGTTAAGATTTCCAGTAACGACACATCCCTCCTTGAGAGTAAGGGTATCCTTCACATAAAGGTTGCCCTCGACCTTTCCCCAGAGGTCGATGTTGTCACATACGATATCACCTTTCACAACTGCAGTATCGCCAAGAACTACGCGTCCCTTGGAGACGATCTTTCCTTCGAATGTTCCGTCGATACGGATGTCAGTAGGAGACGAGAGTTCTCCCTTGATGACAGTACCTGCAGAAATGCGGCTGATCGAATTTACATTTACCATAGGTTCTGATTTTGCCATATTCATATTCTGTTTTTAATTATTTTCATAGATTCCTCGACTACGCTCGGAATGACAGACTGACTACGCTCGGAATGACAGACTATGCCTGCGCCTTGCCGTGACAGTTCTTGAACTTCTTGCCCGAGCCGCATGGACATGGGTCATTACGACCCACCTGCTTCTCAACGTGAACCGGCATCTTGCTCTTAGGCTCACCGCTGTTTGTGACAAGGTCTGTCCTGCTTGTGTTCATCTGGCTCATATCGGTCCTGCGAGGCTGGGCCGGAGTACGTGCAGCCTGATCGGCATCCCTGAGCGGAATAAAGGCCCTGAGAAGGAATGCAACAACATCCTTGTTAAGTTCCTCGAGCATCTGGCTGAAGAGGTTGAAACTCTCGAACTTGTAGATAAGAAGCGGATCCTTCTGCTCGTATGTAGCATTCTGAACGGACTGCTTGAGGTCATCCATATCACGGAGATGCTCCTTCCAGCACTCGTCGATACGATAGAGGGTAATGCTCTTGCTGATCGCACGGAGAAGTTCACGACCTTCAGACTCGACTGTCTTCTTGATATTGAGCACGATAGGATAAACCTTTCTTCCGTCGGAAACAGGGATACGGATCATCGCATCATCCGGCATTGCGGCATTCTTCTCGGCAATATCCCTGAGGATAGGCATGGTCCTCTGAAGGATGACATCCATACGGCGACGCTGTGTCACGATCATGTTGTCATACAGCTTTTCGGCGATATCCTTAGGGTTTGCCTTGGAATAATATTCCTCATCAAATCCAGGCTCGATCGAGAGTGACGACATGACATACTCGCTGAAATCCTCGAAAGGCATTTCCTCCGCCCTGTCAGCAACGATCTGGGCAAGATCCTGCATCATGTTCATGACATCGATCTCTACTCTTTCACCTGAAAGCGCATTACGTCTCTTGGTATAGATGACCTCTCTCTGAGAGTTCATCACGTCGTCATACTCAAGGAGTCTCTTACGTATACCGAAGTTGTTCTCCTCTACCTTCTTCTGAGCCCTCTCGATAGAGCTGCTGAGCATGCTGTGCTCGAGAGCCTCGCCTTCTTCCATACCGAGTCTGTCAACAACGCCGGCAATCCTCTCAGAGCCGAACAGACGCATGAGCTTATCCTCGAGAGACACATAGAAGATTGAAGAACCCGGGTCTCCCTGACGTCCTGAACGTCCACGGAGCTGACGGTCAACTCGACGGCTGTCATGACGCTCAGTACCGATGATGGCGAGACCGCCCGCCGCCTTCACTTCCTCAGGAAGCTTGATATCTGTACCACGACCTGCCATATTGGTAGCGATGGTCACCGTACCAGGCTCTCCCGCATATTTAACCACCTCAGCCTCACGTGCATGCTGTTTTGCATTGAGTACCTGATGCTGGATGCCACGAAGACGGAGCATACGGCTGAGGAGCTCGGAAGTCTCCACATCGGTTGTTCCGACCAGCACTGGCCTTCCCTCCTTCGTAAGCTCGATCACCTTTGCGATCACAGCTTCATATTTAGCCTTCTTTGTCTTGTATATCAGGTCATTCTGGTCGATACGAGCAATAGGCCTGTTTGTAGGGATCACCACTACATCAAGCTTGTAGATTGACCAGAACTCGCCAGCCTCAGTCTCAGCAGTACCTGTCATACCTGAAAGCTTGTGATACATACGGAAGTAGTTCTGGAGGGTGATGGTCGCAAATGTCTGGGTCGCAGCCTCGACCTTCACGTTTTCCTTGGCTTCGACAGCCTGATGGAGACCGTCGCTCCAACGACGACCTTCCATGATACGTCCGGTCTGCTCGTCAACGATCTTGATCTTGCCGTCCTGGATGATATAATCGATCTCCTTATCGAACATTGTATATGCCTTAAGGAGCTGGTTCACCGTATGTACACGTTCTGACTTGAGAGCAAAGTCAGCATAGATCTCATCTTTCCTGATCTGCTTCTCTTCGAGAGAAAGCGACGAATCCTTCTGGACCTCAGCCACCGATGCTCCCACATCAGGAAGGACGAAGAATGCAGGGTCCGAGAGATTGCCTGTAATAAGGTCGCGTCCCTTGTCGGTCATATCCACAGAGTGCTGCTTTTCGCTGATGACAAAGTAAAGTTCATCAGTAATGAAAGGCATCTCACGCTCGTTATCCTGGATATAGTAGTTCTCCACCTTCTGGAGGAGCTGCTTCATACCTGGCTCGCTGAGGAACTTGATGAGAGGCTTATACTTAGGATATCCCTTGTAAGCCCTGAAAAGAAGCACACCGCCATTCTTCTCGTTACCTTCAGCAATAAGTTTCTTAGCCTCGTTGAGGAGAGAATTCACAAGAGTCTTCTGGGCTGAATACAGACGTTCCACCAACGGCTTGAATTCAACGAACTGCTGGTCCTCACCCTTAGGTACAGGACCTGAGATGATCAGAGGAGTACGGGCATCATCGATGAGGACGGAGTCAACCTCGTCGACGATTGCGAAGTGATGCTTACGCTGCACGAGGTCCCCCATTGATACCGCCATATTGTCACGGAGGTAGTCGAAACCGAATTCGTTGTTTGTTCCGAAGGTGATGTTGCATGCATACGCCTTTTTTCTTGCGTCACTGTTAGGCTGATGCTTGTCGATACAGTCTACCGAAAGGCCGTGGAACATATAGAGAGGTCCCATCCACTCTGAGTCTCGCTTTGAGAGGTAGTCGTTGACAGTAACCACATGAACGCCTTTGCCGGCCAATGCATTGAGGAAGACAGGAAGTGTTGCCACGAGGGTCTTTCCTTCTCCTGTCGCCATCTCCGCAATCTTTCCCTGGTGGAGGACGATACCACCGATAAGCTGCACGTCATAATGTACCATATCCCAGGTAACCTCATTACCGCCGGCCATCCAGTGGTTCTGCCAGATTGCATATTTACCTTCGATCCTGACAAATTCCTTTGTAGCACTGAGGTCACGGTCAAACTGTGTGGCAGTGACAGCAATCTCAGGATTCTCCTTGAAGCGGCGGGCTGTAGACTTCATGATCGCAAAAGCCTCAGGAAGTATCTCATCAAGAACAGTCTCGATGGTAGCATCCACCTTCTTGACGAGCTTGTCTGACTCAGTCGCGAGGGCTTCCTTCTCCTTGAGCGGAAGATCCTTCTCGAGATCGATCCTGATCTGGGCTATCCTTTCCTCATCCTTGGCGATCGCAGTCTTGATCCTATCCTTAAGCTCGTCGCATTTTGCTCTGAGCTCATCATCCGAAAGCTTGTCGATGACATCATATGCAGCAAGAACCTTGTTGAGGGTCGGTTTCAACTGCTTCATGTCACGTTCGGCCTTAGTACCGAAAATCTTCTTGAAAACGTCTGTAAATGACATATTGTATAGTTTTTATATTCTTAAAAAGGTTGTTTGCGCACCTTCGGCACAAACAACCTACAAAAATAATGAAAAATAGTCATTTAGCAAAATTCAGACATTTTCGTCTGACATTTTGGCACTAGAATCTGACAGCGGCAGTAAGAACGAACTGTCCGCGTCTCATCTTGAGGTCGCGGGCTACATCACCCTTGTATCTGTTTATCAGTCCCCATTCGTATCCCAGACGCACCTCGAGGATTTCAAAGAAGTCTGCTCCCAAAGAAGCGCCTACAAGGACGTCAAACCTTCTGATCTTGCTTTCCGGAAGCATTCCGCTGCTTTTCATCCAATCTTCCACATCGAAGAGTTCTGATACATCAGACCCCTTGAACTGTCCCTTATAAGCATTATAAGTGGCAGTACTTGTAAGATCGCTCGATATCCTTGTACGGTATTTCATCTTGGACGAAAGACCGAAAAGCAAGGTAGGACCAGCCTCAACCGCCAAACCGATATTATGAGTTATCGGATAGGTGTATTTGAGAGTGACAGGAATGCCCAGGAAATGTTCTGTCCTGTCTCCTACCACCCTTGCCACCAGGTCAGATGCAGGGACTCTGACGTTCTCATCGTTTGCATCATTCTGATAATAATATTCGAGACCTGTCTGGAAATAAAGCGCAAACGGAACAAGCATGAAGTCCTTGGTCAGTCCCAGTGTGAATCCATCAAGTCCTGCGGAATTCTCCACTTCATCCGAGGCCCAGTCTGTCGTCCTGTATGTTGAATGGACATATCCGAAATCAATGCCGAATCCACGTGCAGCCGGTGAATGCGGACGCAACGAAGGTCTGTGACGCTCAACCTGAGCCGAGGCATCAAAAGAGGCAAGCAGCAACATAGCCGCAAACGCCAATATGATACGATGTTTCATAGTATTATGTTTTAAAGATTATCTATCCTTGTACATACTGTCATAGTATGTCATATAATCACCGCTTGTCACACGGTCCATCCATTCCTGATGATCAAGATACCATCTGACGGTCTTCTCGATGCCCTCTTCAAACTGGAGGGACGGCTCCCATCCGAGTTCCTTGTGAAGCTTGGTTGAATCGATTGCATAGCGGAGGTCATGTCCTGCCCTGTCAGTGACATATGTGATGAGCCCGAGGCTATGGCCTTCAGGATTACCGAGGAGTCGGTCCACAGCAGCTATCATGACCTTGATAAGGTCTATGTTCTTCCACTCGTTGAATCCGCCGATATTATATGTATCGCCATCTTTTCCCTTATGGAAAATCAGGTCAATTGCACGGGCATGGTCCTCCACAAAGAGCCAGTCACGCACATTCTCACCCTTTCCATATACAGGAAGAGGTCTTCCGTGACGGATATTGTTGATAAAGAGCGGTATAAGCTTCTCAGGGAACTGATATGGTCCGTAATTGTTCGAGCAGTTTGAAATCACTGTCGGCAATCCGTATGTATCATGGAACGCACGTACGAAATGGTCGGACGATGCCTTGGATGCGCTGTACGGACTGTGCGGGTCATACTTCGTAGTTTCCGTGAAGAAGGATCCGTCCATCTGGAGAGCCCCGTAAACCTCATCGGTGCTCACATGATAGAATCTGCAGTTCCTGGTCCTGTCGGCCTCCTTGCCCAGCCAGTGCTCCTTGGCAGCCTGAAGAAGGGTAAGCGTTCCCATCACATTAGTGCGGGCGAATGTAAAAGGATCCTTGATGGACCTGTCCACATGGCTCTCCGCAGCAAGATGGATCACGCCATCCACCTGGTAATCGGTAAATATGGCCGAAACCCTGTCGTAGTCGCAGATATCCGCCTTTACAAAGACATAGTTAGGACATTCCTCCACATCCTTGAGATTCTCAAGGTTTCCGGCATAGGTCAATGCATCAAGGTTGATGATCCTGTAGTCAGGATACCTGTTCACCATGAGCCTTACAACGTGACTGCCGATAAAGCCGGCTCCACCTGTCACCAGTATGTTTCTACTGAATCCGTTCATATCGTTTATTCTTCTGTATTCATATATTCATTTACCGCCATCACCAGTGAATCCCTCCAGTGAGGTATCTCAATACCGAATGTCCCGCGTACCTTGGCCTTATCGAGCACAGAATAGTGCGGACGTTTGGCAGGGGTAGGATAATCCTCAGTCCTGCAAGGCATTACATTGCATGTATGACCGACAAGAGAATTTATTTCTTTTGCGAAATCATACCAGGAGCACACGCCCTCATCCGTATAGTGATATATTCCGGTTCTGTCAAGGAGGCCGTTTTCAATGATATGGCTGATGAGATATGCGAGGTCGCCGGCATATGTCGGAGTTCCCGTCTGGTCGAACACCACCTTCATCTGAGGAAGTTCTGCAGTCTTATTGACCATTGTCAGGAAGAAATTCCTGCCTGAAAGACTGTATAGCCATGCAGTACGGAAGATCATGTATCTGCATCCTGATTCCTGTACGAGTCTTTCTCCCTCAAGCTTGGTCCTGCCGTATGCCCCTGTCGGAGCAGGAAGACAGTCTTCCCTATATGGCACAGTGGAAGTTCCGTCGAAGACATAGTCCGTAGAGACATGGATCAGTAGAGCATCTGCCTTTGCAGCTGCAGATGCAAGTATTCCCGCTGCAGCAGCATTTATCTGTCGGGCGGATTCTTCGTCAGACTCAGCCTTGTTGACATCGGTATATGCCGCACAGTTGACTATCACATCCACGTCCTTGCCGACAAATGCATCGACAGCATCTGCATCAGTTATGTCAAGAAGACTCACATTATCCGTCGCACGGATATCCGTGAACACGAATTCATGCTCTGAACCGGCAGCAAGTTTCATGATTTCCTGTCCCAGCTGGCCCAGCGCTCCTGTTACTACTATTTTCATTTTGTTGACAATTCCTTTAAGGTCGGATGACGCCTGTCCTTATCCGACAATATGACCTTATCTTCCGGTATACGCCAGTCAATGGCAAGGTCTGCGTCATTCCACAGAACCGCTCCTTCGCTGTGAGGAGCATAATATTCATCACATTTATACTGGAACACAGCTTCTTCCGAAAGGACGCTGAAGCCATGTGCAAAACCTTTAGGAATGAACATCTGTCTATGATTCTCTTCCGAAAGTTCCACAGCGCAATGCTTTCCATAAGTCGGAGAGCCCTCCCTCAGATCAACGGCGACATCCAGAACCTTACCCTTGACAACCCTGACCAGCTTGGCCTGGGCATGGGGCGGTTTCTGGAAATGCAACCCTCTTACGACTCCGTAGCATGACTTGCTTTCATTATCCTGCACAAAGTTCACCAGCCCGATCTTCTCATCGAATTCCTTCTGTGAAAATGATTCGAAGAAATATCCTCGGCTGTCTCCGAAGATCCTGGGTTCAATGATCCAAAGTCCCTCTATTCCAGTTTCTATTATATTCATATACTTACTTGCTTTCAGCCAGTCTGAGCAGATACTGGCCGTAAGGATTCTTCACCATAGGAGCCGCAAGCTCGCGAAGCTTGTCAGCAGTTATCCAGCCCTGTTCATATGCAATTCCCTCAAGACAGGCAATCTTAAGCCCCTGCCTCTTCTCGATGACTTCAATGAAGGTAGATGCCTCCGAAAGAGAATCATGCGTACCTGTGTCGAGCCACGCAAACCCTTTGCCCATAGTCTCCACCTGGAGTTCTCCGGCCTCAAGGAAGTCCTGGTTCACAGAAGTGATTTCAAGCTCTCCCCTCGCAGACGGCCTGATGGATTTTGCAACCTCAACAACTCTGTTAGGATAGAAATAAAGTCCTACGACAGCGTAGTTCGACTTCGGCTGCTTAGGTTTTTCCTCTATGCTTATACAGCGTCCGTCCTTGTCGAACTCCGCCACTCCATATCTCTCAGGGTCGCTTACCCAGTAGCCAAAGACAGTGGCAAGCCCCTCTTCTTCTGCCCTTTTCCTGGCATTTACCAGCAAGGATTCAAGTCCGTTTCCGTGGAATATGTTATCACCGAGGACCATACATACGGAATCATCGCCGATGAATTCTTCTCCGATTATGAAAGCCTGGGCCAGTCCGTCAGGAGATGGCTGCTCCGCATAGGAGAATTTCACTCCATAGTCGCTTCCGTCGCCTAGAAGACGCTTGAAAGCCGGCAGGTCAACCGGTGTCGAAATCACAAGGATGTCCTTGATTCCAGCCTGCATCAGCACAGACACAGGATAATACACCATAGGTTTGTCGAAGATAGGAATCAGCTGCTTGCTGATGCCCTTGGTAATAGGATAGAGGCGGGTACCGCTTCCTCCAGCCAGAACTATTCCTTTCATATTATATCAGAGTATGATCGTTTTCATTTCCATAACCGGGATCAGGAGGCAGTTCCCTGCCAGCCGCCACTGCTCCCGCACCTGCAGCCACCGCCAATGCATCGCATCTTTCGTTCTCAGGATGACCGGCATGGCCCTTTATCCAATGGAACGCAACCCTGTGCTTCTTCAGAAGCGGAGCAAAACGCATCCACAGATCCGGATTCTTCACCTTGGCGAACCCTTTCCTTATCCAGCCGTCAAGCCAGCCCTTGTTTATGGCATTCACAACATATGAAGAATCGCTGAACACATGCACTTCGGCATTGTCCCATCTGATGGCCTCAAGTCCCTTGATCACAGCCAGGAGCTCCATCCTGTTGTTTGTCGTCAGGCTGAATCCTTCAGACATCTCCATCTCACGTCCGGCACATTTAAGGACAACTCCATAACCTCCCGGACCGGGATTGCCGCTGGATGCACCATCCGTGTATAGGAATATCGGCGGTCTCGCCTGCTGATCTGCAGCTGCCATATCGCTTACTCGATGATTCTTCCTCCTCTTGGCTTGATCTCGGTGTCAGGAGCCTTGATGGTCATCCTGTTTTCGATCAGGTCGTCGTAATCCGCACGGCGGTTATATATATCTATCGCAGTATAAATAGCAGCCTTCATGGATCGAGGATCGGCAAGGTCACGTCCTGCCATTTCGTAGGCAGTGCCATGATCCGGCGAAGTGCGCACGATCGGCAGGCCGGCGGTAAAGTTCACGCCGTCCTCGAATGCAATGGCCTTGAACGGGGTAAGACCCTGGTCGTGATACATTGCCAGTACCGCATCGTATTTCGCATAGTTTGCAAGCCCGAAGAATCCGTCAGGAGAGTATGGGCCGAAGGTCATTATGCCTTCCTCATTTGCAAGCTTGATCGCAGGAAGGATAATGCGCTGCTCCTCATCACCGAGAAGTCCTCCGTCACCGCAGTGAGGATTGAGTCCGAGAACCGCAATCTTCGGCGCATCAATGCCGAAATCCCTCTGGAGTGATGCCTTCATAAGCCTCAGTTTTCCAAGGATCTTTTCCGTAGTGACAGCATCAGGGACATCCTTTAACTGGATATGTCCGGTAACCACGCCCACCTTGAGTCTGTCGCATACCATGATCATCGCAACATCATCCACACCGAACTTCTTCTCAAGATACTCGGTGTGGCCTGTATATCCGAATCCCTCATCAGCCATCGCCCGCTTGTTGAACGGTGCTGTGACAAGAACATCTATATAGCCGGCCTGAATATCCTCTACCGCCCTCTCAAGAGCAGTCATTGCAGCCTTCGCTGACTCAGGTGTAGGCTGTCCAGGCTCCACAAACACGTTTTCAGGAAGGCAGTTGACGATATTTACCCTCTTCTGATGAACGTCCTTCGCCGAGTTTATGACATTGGTATTTATCTGCTCAAGATTATGTATATGCTTCTTGTAGAATCCGAATATCTTTGATGATCCATAGATCACAGGTGTACAGATATCGAGCATCCTCTCGTCTGCCAGCGCCTTGATGATCACCTCATAACTGATGCCGTTCCCGTCGCCCTGAGTGATGCCGACTATAAGTTTTCTTGCCATTATCTTTCGAATTTATCTTTTTACCATATATTAACTCGCAAATATACTAAAAGTCTTTTGAAATTTTGTATATTTGCCTTGCTTTGGCACAATTAGTTATTCTTTTATGGGACACACCGGTTCAGATATGGAGGTGCAGTTTCTTCCGGGAGTAGGCCCCAAAAGGGCGGAGCTTCTACGCAAGGAACTGGGCGTCAGCACTGTAGGAGAACTTCTGAGGCTGTATCCATTCCGATACATCGACAGAAGTTCCTTCGTCAGGATTGCCGATGCACGTCCCGACATGGCATACATACAGATCCGTGCCAAGGTGATGAGGGCTGAGATAATCGACCGCAAGAGGCTGAGCGTATGGATTTCCGACGGAAGCGGCGAGATGGAGACCGTGTTCTTCAAGGGCATCAGATGGATGACCGAAAAATTGAAACCGGGAGCTGAATTCGTATTTTTCGGCAAGCCTGCATCTTTCAACGGACGCATCAACATGGTTCATCCAGAAGTGGATCCTACACCTGCAGACAATACGGCATCAGCAGGAGGAAGCATGACAGGAGTCTATCCAAGCACGGAAAAGCTGAAGAATGCAGGAATAACAGGCAAGGTAATGAACCGAATAATGGAAGCTGCTCTGGAAAGAGGACTGCAGGCTGAGAAAGAGACGATGCCTGAGCATCTGATAAGGCAGTACGGACTTGTCCCCCTCCACTTTGCAATAAGGAACATCCACTTTCCGAGAGATCTGAACGCACTGGAAAAATCGAGATACAGACTGAAGTTCGAAGAGCTGTTCTTCCTCCAGCTATCGCTTCTGAAGCAGAGATACGTTCGCAGCAGGAGCGCGCAAGGCATTCCTATGCCGAGAGTCGGAGACGCCTTCAACAAATGCTACGAGGCACTTCCATTTCCTCTGACCGGAGCTCAGAAAAGAGTGATAACTGAAATCCGCAACGACATGAAGAGCGGACATCAGATGAACCGCCTTCTGCAAGGGGATGTAGGCAGCGGAAAGACCATGGTAGCGGTACTTACCGCATTGATAGCCATAGGAAACGGATTCCAGGCATGCATAATGGCTCCGACGGAGGTTCTGGCACAGCAGCATTACAAGAACATACAGAAATTCCTGGCTCCGACCGGCGTCAGGTCAGCCTTGCTTACCGGAAGTACAAAGATGTCAGAAAGACGTGAAATCCATTCCGGGCTGGAAGACGGAAGCATCGGAATCATTGTCGGCACGCATGCTCTCATAGAGGACAATGTCATTTTCCGCAATCTCGGTCTGGCCATAATCGACGAACAGCACAGATTCGGTGTGGAACAGAGGTCCAGACTATGGAGGAAAGCATCATGCGGAGCCCCTCCGCATGTACTGGTAATGACAGCCACACCTATCCCAAGAACGCTTGCGATGACGTTATACGGAGACCTGGACGTATCGGTAATAGACGAACTTCCTCCAGGACGTAAACCCGTGCAGACGATTCATGCAACGGAAGGCAAAAGACCTGCCTTGTACAAGTTCATGAAGGACCAGATAGCCTTGGGAAGGCAGATATTCGTCGTCTACCCCCTTATAAACGAGACGGAAAAACTTGATTATCAAAGTCTTGAAGCCGGAGCCGAAGATATTATGAGCAAGTTCCCTTTTCCGGATTACAAGACAGCGGTAGTTCATGGAAAGCAGCTCAACGATGTAAAGAAATTCAACATGGATGCATTTGCCGCAGGCCGTGCGGACATATTGGTCGCGACATCCGTGATCGAAGTCGGAGTTGACGTGCCGAACGCTTCTGTAATGGTCATAGAAAGTGCCGAAAGATTCGGTCTGAGCCAGCTGCACCAGCTGCGCGGCCGAGTGGGGCGTGGAAGCGAGAAATCTTATTGCGTCCTCATGACAGGACACAGGCTGAGCAAGGAATCCAAGCACAGGATAGAATTGATGTGCGCTACGGAAAACGGATTCGAGCTGGCTGAGGAAGACATGAAGATGAGAGGCCCGGGAGACCTTGAAGGCACTCAGCAGAGCGGTCTGCCTATCACATTGAACATTGCCTCGCTCGCAAAGGATGGAATCATCCTCAATACTGCCAGAGACTGCGCAGATGCAGTCCTGAAGGAGGATCCGACCCTCGGGCTACTGAAGAATGCACAGCTTAGAGAAGAACTTTCCAAGGGAAAATATCAGATAAAGGATTATAGCAAGATCAGTTAAATATGGTAACGGAATTATTGCAGAAATACATCTGGCTGGTAAACACATTCATCCGCGCGGGAGAACGTGGCCTCAGCCTGACTGAGATCACTGACAAATGGGAAGACAGGTTCAGCACGCCATACTCGAGAAGAACATTCAACAATCACCGAGAGGCGGTCGAAGAAGTATTCGGAATCAGGATCGAATGCGATAGAAGCACGAACAGATATTTCGTCGGATACTCACAGGACGTCTCTGATGAGAATGCGGAAAACGCCTGGCTTATAAACACATTCACAGTCAACAACATTCTCCGTCTCAGCAAGGAAAGGCTTTCCGGAAGGGTGTCGGTGGAAGACATTCCGTCGGGGCACAGACATCTTACCAGCGTGATGGAGGCGATGACAGAAAACGTAGAGATCACAATCACCTACCAGAAATACACCAGTTCCAGCGAGAACAGCTATACATTGCGTCCATATGCAGTCAAGGAGCACGCCAAAAGATGGTACATTCTCGCATATTGCGTAGAAAGGAAGGCAATGAGAGTATACGGACTGGACAGGATCAGGAACCTATCGCTCACGGCAAAGAAATTCAAGATGCCTCATGACTTCGATGTCGACGCTGAGTTCGCGACAAGTTTCGGAATATACATAACTGATGAAAAGCCGAAGACCATACGGTTCAGGGTGTCGGAAACCGAAGCAAAGTTCATAAGAGACCTTCCGATACATAGAAGCCAGGCAGAGGAAGGACATGACGACAAAGGAGTGATTTTCAACATATTCGTATGTATGGACGACAACCTCATCATGGAGTTCTGCAAATACGGAAGCAGGCTTGAGGTACTGTCTCCTTCCGAGGTGAGAAATGCCGTTGCGGAGCAGCTTGAATCAGCATGCAGGATATACAGAGACTAACAGAATAAAAACAATATGAAGACATCAGGAAGGATTGCATCATTCTGCACTCTCGCAGTTTTGGCAATCGGAATAATCATCTTTATGAAAAAGGGAGAAGACACAATCAACAGCGAAGGCTACATCGGAAGAAGCGACATAAGCATCACCGACGGCCACATGACTCCCGAGGCTCTCCTGGCTTTCGGAAGACTCTCGGATCCACAGGTATCTCCTGACGGAAGCAAGGTGCTTTACGGTGTAAGCTACACCTCTGCAAACGAGAACAGAAGCGTACGTAATCTGTTCATATGCAACCTGGACGGCTCTGACAACCAGCAGCTTACAAAATCAGGCAAGAGTATCTCGAACGCACGTTGGAGCAGTGACGGCAAAAGCATCGCCTTCATTATGGGTGGTCAGATCTGGACAGCTGGGATCACATGCAAAAACGGCACATGGTCACTCAGGAAGCCTAAGCAGATCAGCGAGATTCCTAACGGTGTAGGAGAATTCAAGATATCTCCCGACCAGAAGAAGATCATGTACGTAAGCTATGTCAAGAGTCATGTAAAGTCCCCTTCCGACTGCTATCAGGATCTCGACAAGGCGACTGCATATACTACAGATGACCTGATGTATCGCCATTGGGACCATACTGTGATGGAAATCCCTCATACATTCATTGCCGGATTCAGCTTCGGTCAGGAGGAGAAATCACTGACACCTGAGAAAGCTACAGACATCCTGGCAGGCGAAAGCGGTCTTTACGAGCTTCCGACAGAACCTTTCGGCGGCATCGAGCAGCTGGACTGGAGTCCGGACAGCAGGTACATCGCATATTCATGCCGCAAGCTGGAGGGCAAGAAGTATGCATTCTCGACAAACACAGAGATATACATATATAATATAGAGACCGGCGAAGCCAGCGTGATAGACATGAAGGGCGGATATGACACCGATCCTGTATGGAGTCCTGACGGAAGCAAGATCGCCTGGATCAGCATGGGCAGAGACGGCTATGAGGCTGATAAGCAGAGGCTTATGGTCGCATACATTGACTGGACTGAAGGCACTCCGAAGGTATGGGGCATTACAGATGTGACCGGAGACTTCAAATATAATGCAGCCGGACCTTCATGGTCTGAGGATTCAAAGAACATTTACTTCAATTCTCTTGCAGAAGGCCTCCAGGGCATATTTGTAGCGAAAGGTCCGGAGTTCAATGTGCCTGTCGGAGCGATGGCAAAGCCTGCCCCATGGAAGATAGAAAGACTGACAGAAGAGGACAGGTGGAATGATTTCGGCACACCTTATCATATAGAAGAGAATGAAGAGGGCGTCACCATGTACACCACATGGTGCAGCATGGACTTCCCTACCGAGCTCGTAGCCATAAAGTGCACAGAAACCGGCAACGAATACATTCCGGTTACAGACGAGAACGGACATATCCTCTCACAGCTCGCAGAGCATGAGACCGAGGCGAGATGGCTGGAGACAGTGGACGGCAAGCAGATGCTCACATGGGTGCTATACCCTCCTCACTTCGACCCGACCAAGACATATCCGGGCATCACAATATGCCTCGGCGGACCTCAGGGCACGTTGAGCCAGGGCTGGTCATACAGATGGAACTATCGTCTGATGGCGGCGCAGGGCTATGTAGTCGTGCTTCCTAACAGGCGCGGAACCACAGCTTTCGGCCAGGATTGGACAGAGCAGATATCGGGAGACTATCCTGGTCTTAACATGCAGGACTATCTGGTTGCTGCAAAGACCGTAAAGTCGGAGCCGTATGTGGGAAAGATGGCAGCTTGCGGAGCAAGCTACGGAGGATATTCGGTATATTACCTCTGCGGAACGCATGGGGACGTGTTTGACGCATTCATAGCACACGCCGGCATTTTCAATGAGGAACATATGTATATGACTACCGAAGAAATGTGGTTCCCTAACTTCGACAACGGCGGTCTCCATACTGCAGTCATTGATCCTCGCGTAGGTACACCTGACGGTCCTGTCGGCCCGGCCGGTGACGGCGTGACCTTCGGCGGCATCAAGCAGGGCGGCTCTCCTTGGAGCAGCGAGCCTAAGGCGGTCCGCCACTACGAGCTGTCGCCTCACAAGCTCGTCACGAAGTGGCATACGCCGCTGATGGTGATTCATGGTGGAATGGACTACAGAGTGCCTGTAGACCAGGGGATGGCGGCTTACAACGCCGCACAGATGATGGGAGTTCCGTCAAGACTCCTGATATTCCCTGACGAGAACCACTGGATACTCAAGCCACAGAATGCCTTGATGTGGCACAGGGAGTATTTCAGATGGCTAGACACCTGGTGCAAGTGATGAAGGGGCTTAATGCTCCTTCTCTTCTGTTATAAGGAAAGCTGTGGCATAACATATGCCCATGGTTACAAAGTAACGCCAAGTACCCAGAAGTGCTACAATGAGAAAGATTGTCCCAAGCACTACACAAAGACAAGTACAAACCTTTTCCATAAAACACACAATTTGTTATAAAACCACTTCAATTATTACACTAACAAGACAATTTCATTGCAAATAGTGAAAAAATCACAAGATTTTTAGCACATTTAATATATATGTCGTATATTTGTCTCGCATTTATGTGAAACACATTGCAAATATAACACCTGTTTTGTAATATCAAACAAAAATTGTAATAATTTTAATAACTTTTTTAGTGTATTTCTGAACTAAATTTGTATAAATGACAGCAAAACTCATAGGAAACAAGATCAAAGAGTACTTTTCGGAGATCGGAATGTCCCAGATGGACGCCGCAAAAGTGCTCGATGTCCAACAGGCAGCTGTGAGCAATCAGCTTAACGGTAGACCCTTCGGTAAGAACTCAGCTGCCAAATGGAACAAGGCTTTCGGCTTCAGGATTAACTGGCTGCTTACAGGGGAAGGCCCAATGTTCGACACCAACGCCGCCCAGACACGGGAATACGATCTCGAAGATCATCCCGAACTTAATCACGACGACTATATCCCGGTAATACCGGCAAGACTTTTCAGAGCTCCGGACATCAATATCTATGAGTATGTAATGAGCTCGAGCTCAGTGGAGAAGCTTCCTCCAGTACCACATTTCCAGAAGCACGAGCTGTTCGCCACCTGTCCCGGCGATGCAATGGCACCACGCCTCTGCAGAGGATACCTCCTCGCACTCAGAAGAATCTCTAGAGAAACGACTATCATCAACGGCGAGATCTATGTTGTAGACACAAAGTCGCAGGGAATGTTCCTCCGCAGACTGGTCGACAACGGTGAGAGCCTGACATTCATAGCGGAAAACCAGCAGGACTTCCCTGACTTCGAACTTCCATACTCTGACGTCATAAACATCTTCAGAGTAGTCGGAGTCCTGATTCCGAACCTTTAAAAAACACAAAGCCAGAGCGAGTCGCCCTGGCTTTTTTCGTACCCCCATGCGGAATCGAACCGCAACCGTCAGAACCGGAATCTGAAATTCTATCCATTAAACTATAGGGGCTTTACCGGATCTGGATGCAAATGTAATCATTTTCGAGGATTTCGCCACAAAATAGCGCATCATTCCGCTTTGTGGCGAAATTATGGAGTTCGGTCAGCTGTTTTTTGTAATTTTGCATTGTACTACTAAACTATTATTGCTAAAAATGAAGAAGGCATATGTATTTCCGGGACAGGGATCACAGTTCCCGGGCATGGCGAAGACGCTGTATGAGAGCAACGCCACAGCACGTCAGATGCTGGAAAAGGCGAATGATATATTAGGATTCAGGATTACCGACATCATGTTTGACGGCACTGCAGAGGACCTGAAGCAGACGAAGGTCACTCAGCCTGCGATCTTCCTGCACTCTGTCGTCCTGGCGAAATGCCTTCCGGACTTCCACCCGGACATGGTGGCAGGACACTCGCTCGGAGAGTTCTCCGCGCTCGTGGCAGCAGGAGCGATGGACTTCGAAGAAGGCCTGAAGTTAGTGTCGATTCGCGCACAGGCGATGCAGAAGGCATGCGAGAGCATACCGGGAACGATGGCTGCAGTCATAGCGCTTCCGACTGATACAATCGAGAAAATCTGTTCAGAAACCGAAGGAATCGTTGTTGCCGCAAACTACAACTGCGACGGACAGGTGGTGATCTCCGGAGAAAAGGAGGCAGTGGAAGCAGCATGCATGAAAATGAAGGCAGCAGGGGCAAAGCGCGCACTTCCCCTCCCAGTCGGCGGCGCGTTCCATTCGCCGCTCATGGAATCAGCCCGCGCCGAATTGGCCGAAGGCATAGAGAATGCCGTATTCCATACACCCGTATGTCCTGTATATCAGAATGTAACTTCAAGACCGTCAACAGATCCTGCAGAAATCAAGGCCAATCTTCTCGCACAGCTCACGTCTCCTGTAAGATGGACTCAGAGCGTCAAGAACATGCTGGCTGACGGAGCTGACCATTTCGTGGAGCTCGGCCCCGGCAAAGTCCTGCAGGGACTCGTGGCAAAAATCACGACAGGGTCAACAAGCATAGAAGGTTACCAGGAACTATAGGCAGTTCTGATATATACTCCCTATTTTTCGTACGGATTTACGTTTTTTCTCACGAAAAAAATGTAAATTTGTACGATTTTGTATTGTAGAATTCATACGTAAATACAACATAAATTTTAAAGAATTATGGCAAACGAGAAGAAATTCGTCACCTGTGACGGTAACTGGGCTGCAGCGCACATCGCTTACCTCTTCAGTGAGCATGCCGCAATCTACCCTATCACACCTTCATCAACTATGGCCGAATATGTTGATGAGTGGGCCGCACAGGGCAAAAAGAACCTCTTCGGCGAGACAGTAAAGGTAACAGAGATGCAGAGTGAAGGCGGTGCTGCCGGTGCAGTGCACGGATCACTCCAGGCAGGTGCCCTTACTACTACATTCACAGCTTCTCAGGGTCTCCTTCTGATGATCCCGAACATGTACAAGATCGCAGGCGAGCTGCTTCCTACAGTATTCCACGTGTCTGCACGTGCTCTCGCATCTCATGCGCTCTCGATCTTCGGTGACCACCAGGACGTGATGGCCTGCCGTCAGACAGGCTTCGCGATGCTCGCTTCCGCTTCCGTTCAGGAGGCTCTCGACATGGCAGCAGTCGCACACCTTTCAGCAATCAAGTCAAGCGTTCCGTTCCTCCACTTCTTCGACGGATTCCGTACATCTCACGAGATCCAGAAGATCGAGCTCATCGACGAGGAGGCTCTCAAGGGAATGCTCAGCACCAAGTCCCTTGCGAAGTTCCGCGCAAAGGCGCTCTCACCAGACGCTCCTGTGACACGCGGTACAGCACAGAATGCCGACGTATATTTCCAGGCACGCGAGGCCTGCAATCAGTATTACGATGCAGTTCCTGACGTAGTCGCACGCTACATGGGTGAGATCAGCGAGCTTACAGGCCGCGAGTACCGTCCGTTCGACTACTACGGTGATCCTGAGGCTGAGAACATCATCATTGCGATGGGTTCGGTTACAGAGACCATCAAGGAGACCATCGATTACCTCGCAGCACAGGGCAAGAAGGTCGGCGTGATGATCGTACGCCTCTACAGACCGTTCTCTGCAAAGTACTTCATGAAGGCGCTGCCAAAGACTGTCAAGAGGATCGCAGTCCTCGACAGGACCAAGGAGCCGGGAGCTCTCGGAGAGCCGCTCTTCCTCGACATCAAGACCCTCTTCCAGGGCGTGGAGGACGCACCGCTCGTAGTAGGCGGCCGCTATGGTCTTTCATCAAAGGATACAACTCCTGCACAGATCGTTTCAGTATACGAGAACCTCGAGCTTGCCGAGCCAAAGGACGGTTTCACAATCGGCATCGTGGACGACGTGACATTCAAGTCACTCCCTCAGAAGGAGGAGTTCTCTATCGTGAAGCCAGGCACAACAGAGTGCAAGTTCTTCGGACTCGGTTCTGACGGTACCGTCGGCGCGAACAAGAACACCATCAAGATCATCGGTGACAACACACCTAAGTACTGCCAGGCATACTTCGACTATGACTCGAAGAAGTCAGGCGGATACACATGCTCACACCTCCGTTTCGGAGACCTCCCTATCAAGGCTCCTTACCTCGTAGGAACTCCTGACTTCGTGGCATGTCACGTTCCATCATACCTCACAAAGTATGACGTGCTCAAGGGCATCAAGGAGAACGGTACATTCCTCCTCAACAGCCTCTGGGATGTGGAAGAGACCCTCAAGAGGATCCCTGACCACGTGAAGGCTGTCATCGGAAAGAAGAACATCACCCTCTATATCATCAACGCGACAAAGATCGCTGCAGAGATCGGACTCGGCGGACGTACGAACACCATCCTCCAGTCTGCATTCTTCAAGATCACAGGCATCATCCCTTACGAGGAAGCTGTAGGATACATGAAGAAGGCGATCGTGAAGAGCTACGGCAAGAAGGGCGAGCACATCGTGAACATGAACTACGCCGCTGTAGACAGAGGTGGAGAATATATAAAGGTAGAGGTTCCTGCTGATTGGAAGGACATCACCGCGAAGTTCGAGAACCCTAACGCGGCACGCCTCGCTCCTGCATTCGTGAAGGAGATCGCAGACGTTGTGAACGCACAGGCAGGCGACACTCTCCCAGTAAGCGTATTCAACGAGTATGTAGACGGTACAATCCCTGCAGGCACTACAGCTTACGAGAAGCGTGGCGTTGCAGTGAACGTTCCTGAGTGGCAGGCTGACAAGTGTATCCAGTGTAACAACTGTGCATTCGTCTGCCCTCACGCAGCGATCCGTCCGTTCCTCCTCACAGACGAAGAGGCAGCTGCAGCTCCTGCAGGCGTGAAGCTCCAGCAGGGCAAGGCAGTATTCAAGGACTACAAGTTCGGCATCAGCGTTTCAGTCCTCGACTGTACAGGCTGCGGCAACTGTGCTGACGTATGTCCTTCAAAGGAGAAGGCTCTCGTAATGAAGCCGCTCGGAACACAGGAGGCAGAGCAGGCAAACTTCGACTATCTCAACGCACATGTAGGATACAAGAACAACGTTCAGCCTAAGACCGGCAACATCAAGAACGCACAGTTCGCTCAGCCTCTCTTCGAGTTCTCAGGAGCTTGCGCAGGCTGCGGTGAGACCCCATACATCAAGACCATCACTCAGCTCTTCGGTGACCACATGATGGTTGCGAACGCTACAGGATGTTCATCAATCTACGGTGCATCATTCCCTGCAGCTCCTTACTGCAAGGATGCAAACGGCCACGGACCGGCTTGGGCAAACTCACTCTTCGAGGACTTCTGCGAGTTCGGTCTCGGTATGAAGCTCGGTTCTGACAGGGCACGCATGACAGTTGCCAAGCTCATGGAGCAGGGTCTCTCATGCTCATGCTGCACAGACGAGATGAAGGCTCTCTTCACCAAGTGGCTCGAGAACAAGAACGACGCAAAGGTGACCCGCGAGGTTGCTGACGCTCTCGTTCCTCTCTGCGAGGGCTGCGGATGCGACGTATGCAAGGGACTCCTTGAGTACAAGACATTCATCCCCGCACGCAGCCAGTGGATCATCGGTGGTGACGGTGCATCTTATGACATCGGATACGGCGGACTCGACCACGTGCTCGCTTCAGGTGAGAATGTGAACATCCTCGTTCTTGACACCGAGGTTTACTCGAATACCGGCGGACAGTCGTCAAAGGCTACTCCTGCAGGCGCGATCGCGAAGTTCGCAGCTTCAGGAAAGCGCGTACGCAAGAAGGACCTCGGTATGATGGCGATGAGCTACGGATATGTATACGTTGCACAGGTTGCAATGGGCGCATCTCCAGCACAGTACTTCAACGCTATCAAGGAGGCTGAGGCATACGACGGACCATCACTCATCATAGCTTACGCTCCATGTATCAACCACGGTCTGAAGGCCGGCATGGGTCTGAGCCAGAAGGAGGAGAAGCTCGCTGTAGAGTGCGGTTACTGGCACCTCTACAGATACAATCCTGCTCTCGAGGGTACAGACAAGAATCCGTTCACTCTTGACAGCAAGGAGCCTGACTGGAGCAAGTTCCAGGACTTCCTGAAGGGCGAGGTTCGTTTCGCATCGCTCTATAAGATGTATCCTGAGAATGCCGAGGAGCTTCTGCAGAAGACCGAGGAGTTCGCTAAGGTACGCCTCGAGACTTACAAGAGACTCGCTAAGTAATAACCTGAAAGCCCCGCCTTTGACGGGGCTTTTCTTAAAATGAAGCTTATGAAAAGAACAGCATTGCTATGCTTATTGGCCCTGGCCGCATGCGGCGGACCTGCAGTTTCAGAATATGGCACTCCCCTTCCTTCGGAAACATTGCTTCTTTACCCTGAGGGACAGGACACCGACAAGGGACTCGAAGGCGCAATGGGACCATGCGTATCAAACGGATGGACAGAAGAAGAAGCCATTGCGGAAAACGGAAACATATCAAACATCACAGAGCCGACCATAGACCTGTATTTCCCGGAAAAGCCTAACGGACAGATGGTTGTCGTTTGCCCGGGAGGCGGATATTGGATCGTATCCTCAAGGAACGAGGGAACATATGTGGCAGACTGGATGCTTCAGAAGGGCATCTCTGTATGCGTAGTGAAGTACAGAATGCCGTATGGCCATCACGAAGTGCCTCTGACCGACGTGCAGAACGCTTTCAGATATTGCCGTGCGAACGCCGAGAAATGGGGCATCTCACAGATCGGAGTCATGGGATTCTCAGCAGGAGGTCACCTTGCCGCAAGTGCGACAAATCTCTATGTAGACGATATCACAAGGCCGGACTTCTCAATACTGATCTATCCTGTCATAACCATGCATGAGAAGTTTACCCATCAAGGCACCCGCAACAATCTCCTGGGTGAGAACCAGAGCAATAAGATGCTCAGAAGATATTCTCTCCAGAAGCAGGTGACAGAAAACACTCCTGTGACATTCCTGGCACATTGTACAGACGACAAGTCAGTTCCTGTAGAGAACAGTCTGAGGTATTATCAGCGGCTTGTACACCACAATGTACCTGCCGAGATGCACATATACCCTACAGGCGGACACGGATGGGGATTCTCATCAGAGAAGTTCGTAGGCGAGGGAAACGACAGGTTCAGCTATGCAAGGCCTGAGTTCGAGAAGTCTCTGGAAAGATGGCTTGAGAGCATCAGAACGAAGTAAGATATTCCTGCAGCAGTCTGCAGAGCCTTGTGCAGGCGAATGCCTGAGTAGGCTGGTATATGACATCGAAATATGATGTCTTTTCACGGGTGGCCGCAAGGTCACCCATTTTTGGTGTCGGAAAGACTGACATCCTTATCCTTGCTATGGAGTCTGCCGGTATATCGAAAGGAGACGAGCCGCATGGGCGAAGGGTGATGACCAGATCGGCATCATCGAAGATCGCACGTTCGAAAGTGATCTCCGGATGCACCTTCGCGAAGGCTTCGATGGAAGGTGATACGAAATAATTGTATACTTCTTCAGAAGCTGAAATCCTGACCATCGATGTCGGGAGTTTTGTGAACATATTCTCCGCTGAGGAACATACTGCCAGCAGGCGTTGGGCATATTCCATGAAAACGCGTCCTTCCGTGGTAAGGACGGTCTCCCCTTTCAGTCTGTCGAACAGCTTGGATCCTACGGTCTTTTCAAGTTCTGCAATATTCTGGCTGACAGCAGGTTGGGTTATACGCAGAACCGCAGCAGCTTTTGTAAAGCTGCGGTTTTCGGCCACTGCCATGAACACTTTCAACCTGAAATCCTCTAACATTACCAGTCAATTTTACGCAAATATATCGATTTTTTATTAAATTTGTAGGATATAGCACGAATGTGCGTCTAATGTAGTATCAAGAAAATTTAAACCAATTTTTATACTATGAAGCGTTTGTTTATTTTCATTGCGGCGATCTTCGCCGCTGCGGTTGCCTTCGGCCAGACACCGCTCCCCAATGACCCTGAAGTAAGGGTAGGAAAGCTGGAGAACGGCATGACCTATTACATCCGCCACAACGACCAGCCTGCACAGAGGGCTGAATTCTACCTCGCGACTGACGTAGGAGCATATCAGGAGAGCGACGACCAGGACGGTCTCGCGCACTTCCTCGAGCACATGTGCTTCAACGGAACGAAAAACTTCCCAGGCAAGTCTCTTCTCGAGTGGCTCCAGAGCATCGGCGCCGAGTTCGGAAGAAACATCAATGCATCGACAGGATTCGAGCAGACTCAGTATATGCTCAACAACATTCCTATCGTCCGCGAGAGCATCATCGACTCTTGCCTTCTCATCATGCATGATTATTCACATTTCGTGACATGCGATCCTGAGGAAATCGACGCAGAAAGAGCTGTCATCCTCGAGGAGAGGAGAACAAGAAGGAACGCTCAGTGGAGAATGTTCGAGAAGTCACTCCCTTACTACTACGGCGACACTCCTTATGCAAGGAGGACTCTCATCGGTGGAGAGGAGCAGCTGAAGACTTTCGCATATGAGAGCCTCACAAACTTCTACAAGACATGGTGCCGTCCTGATCTTCAGGCAGTCATCGTCATCGGAGATGTGGATGTAGATCAGATAGAAAACAAGATCAAGACCATCTTCGCAGACATCCCTGCACCGGTTGACCCAAGACCAAAGGAATTCTATCAGCTTCCTCAGAATGCAGAGCCTATCATCGGCGTGATCACCGACCCTGAAGCTACAGGATCAAGCATAGAGGTTCTCTGGAAGGGCGAGCCGCTTCCAAAGGAGTTCGGCAACACCGTAGAGGGATACATGATCGACCTCGTGAAGTCTTACATCTACTACATCATGGATGAGAGATTCACAGATATCACTGCAAAGCCGGACGCACCATTCCTCGGCGCAAGCCTCGGAGCGGGCCGCCTCTGCACAACTTGCGATGCAGTTTTCGCTAATGTGGCATTTAAGGAAGGCGACGCTGCCAATGCATTCACAGCATTGATGACTGAGGTTGAGAAGATGAAGAGATTCGGCTTCACCGACGGCGAGGTAGAGCGCGCAAAGGCAAAGATCATCAGCCACTATGAGAAGGCTGTGGAGGCTGCGCCTACACGCAAGAACGCAGACTTCGTACGTCCGCTCCTCAATGCATTCTACTACAATGAGGCATATATGGACCCAGCTACAGAACTTCAGATTGCACAGGCTCTCTGTGGTCAGCTCAATGCTGCTGTCCTCAGCCAGATCGCCGCTCAGATGATCACTGACGACAACATGGTTGTTCTTTACAACGGTCCTGAGAAGGAAGGTCTTGCAAATCCTACCGAGGAGCAGCTCGGCGCGATCATCGCAGGCGTAAAGAATGCAGAGATCGCTGCAAATGTTGAAGAGACTGTCAACGAGCCTCTTATCAGCGAGAACCTCAAGGGTTCTAAGGTAAAGAAGACTGCAGAGGGTATCTACGGTTCTACAGTATGGACTCTCAAGAACGGTGCAAAGGTTGTGGTTCTCCCTACCCAGCACAAGCAGGATCAGGTATTGTTCTCTCTCGAGTGGGACGGTGGAAAGACTCTCATCGCGACAGAGGACATGCCTTCATTCGAGGATAACATATGGGGCATCTACCTCCAGAATTCCGGTGTTTCCAAATTTGCTAACACAACCCTTTCGAAGATGCTTGCCGGCAAGCAGGTGAGCGTATACCCTACTCTCAGGGCTACAACTCACGGCATCGCAGGCCAGAGCACTCCAAAGGACCTCGAGACCGCTCTCCAGCTCATGTATCTGTATGTTGCAGATCCACGTTTCGATGCTGAGGAGTATGAGACAGGTATCCAGCAGATCAAGGCGGTACTTCCTAACCTCCTGAACACTCCAGACTTCAAGTTCCAGAAGTTCGTGAATGACAAGCTCTATGCAGGCAATGAGAGAGCTGTCATAATCGATGAGGAAGTTATGGAGAAGGCAAGCCTCGAGACTATCGAGAGAGTATACCGCCAGCTTTACAAGAATGCAGCAGGCGCAACTCTTACAATCGTAGGTAATGTTGACCTCGAGACTCTTAAGCCTATGGTCGAGAAGTATATCGGCTCAATTGCAAAGGGCAAGAAGCCGGCTCAGGTGAATAAGGACAACCTCGTTCAGATGGCAAAGGGAGTGTCGGAGAATGTGCTCAACGTAGAGATGGCAACTCCTAAGAAGACTGTATTTCAGGTATGGAGCGGCTATATGCCAGTTACAACCAAGGATATGGTTACCCTCAAGGTTGCAAACTATGTTCTCGATATGATCTACACAAAGACAATCCGTGAGAAGGAAGGTGGCACATACGGCGTAGGTTCAAGCCTCAGCGCTTCAAGAGAGCCATACTCAAGGGTTACTTTCATGGTTCAGTTCGACACTAACCCAGAGCAGGCAGAGAAGCTCAGCGGCCTTACTGCACAGTACCTCAAGGAGCTTGCGCAGAATGGCCCTACAGCTGAGGAGCTTGCAATGGCACTCGAGAATCTGAAGAAGAACGTTCCTGAGTCAAGGATCAGCAACTCATACTGGCAGAGCGCCATCGATCTCAATCTTGAGCATGGCATCGACTATGACCAGGAGTATGAGGCAGCACTGAACAATGTGACTGCAGAGGATGTGAAGACTCTGATGCAGGCAGTCCTCGCACAGGACAACTTCCTCCAGATCGTCCTTGCACCTGTGGAGTAAACCTTTCTACGCAAACACATTGTTCTTTCCTAGTATTCTTCTAGCGGAAGGACAATGTGTTATATTTATCACATGGAAAAGACACACATAAGGTATTGACTGATCCAGCAATATCGTTTCTAACTAATTAAATTCCATACTATATGAAACTTAAACTATGCCTAATTTTCATAATGGCATTTATCATTGGATGCACAAAGATCTCTATAAATGATGCCGACTCACACACACAGATACCTACTCCCCAGGACACAAAGTTCTTTGATGAAACACAAAGAGCTGTTCTAGGTGACACATTAGAAATTCCTTATACTATTGAAAACATGAAACGTGCATTTGAATCACTCCAAATGCAAACTAAAACGGGTACAGAGGTCGATGAAATCATTATCACGACCCACTACTACATAAAAGTGACCATGAAGAACGATCAAGAATATGACTTTATGTTCAACTTAGGTATTGGATTGTTTTTCTTACCTTTAGAAATTGATGTTATTAAAGGAGGATTTATAGACAACGAAGGGAATCCAGATGGCACAATAATCAGATATTGCGTTGTTCCAGTAAAACTAATAGAAGAAATCAAGAGAAATAATATCGAATATGAGATGATATCTGAACTCTTCATGCCTGATGAAGAAAGCGATTTAATTACAAAAAACGGTAATTCTTATTCTGTTTCATTCATTGAAGAATTAGTTAGAGAGGCGTACATTATTACAAATAATCAGGACTGGTTCGCAAATTACGAAGAAACACTTTTAACAAAATCATATACACCACATGGTCGTATCAGATACAAAGATTATCTTGTTAATGGAGACAGCACAATTATTGGCATGGAAGGTCTAACAGTTAAGGCAATTAGACTAACAAAAACAGCAGAAGGCATATGCGATAAAAATGGATACTATACCTGTGATAAGACTTTTAAATACAAATGGAAATATGAGACCTCATTTGAAAGGTATGATTTTCTAGTTAGAAATGGGGAATCTGGCACATTTGCATACGTTTCAGAAAAGACTACTTCACCATGGAGTTTCACAATTAGCGACAGTCATAGTAAAGGGCATTTTATGGCTACGGTATTCAGGGCATGTCACAGATATTATTATGGTGATATTCATGGCCTGAAAAGACCTCCACAGAATAGTTTTTGGAAAGCTCAGATGAAGATTGCAGCAATATTTGAGTATGACCCAGAAGGTATCTACGGAACAACAAATATGTCTAGACGTTTTTTAGGTATTGGCAATCCTATTAAAATATACAAAGACTCTTCTGTGGTAAATTTATTTGACACTACGATCCATGAATTATGCCATGCATCACATTGGAATCACTCAAAAGATCAATACGGTACGAGAACGGATGAGATGAAGAAAGTACGTGAATCCTTAGCTAATGGAATAGCTGGATACATAACGTCATTATTATATCCTGGGTGGACAGGGTTAAATTATGGCTCGGATAAATATTACACTCATATTATAGACGATCTTATTGATACAAATACATCACCAGCTAAATATGGTAAAAAAGCCCCTTATGATAAAGTTGAAGGATATAGTATCAAACAAATTGAAGATGCAGTCGTTGGAGTAGAAAGCACGAATGAGTGGAAGCAAAACCTGTATACCATAGATTCTAGTAATTCAACTAGGGTATACCTGACTGAACTATTTGACATTTGGTTCAATTAATCTGTTGCAAGATGAGACAAACAGCTATATTGGTGGTTATATTGATTGCCACAGCTTGTAGTACAAGAATAGAAGATAAACGATTCTACATGAACTGGAGGTACATAAACAAATCGTCAGAAACATATATACTCAGCATTAGTGATGAATCTTTCATTATTGAGTCTGGGGATTCAGTTGAATTTCAAACTGTTGCATCATCAATGCCAAACATAAAATCAGACAACATATCTGATTATCTTAATACAGATGAATTAACATTAGAGCGAAATGGAATACAAGAAAATCTAGAAAACTTAACAGATATATCTAACTATATTATTGATAAACTGAATAATAACGAGTATCTCATACGATATACATTTCTTGATTAAATCCATTCGTATTAAAATAAAGTCCTGCTCATCAGTGATGGCAGGACTTTTCAATTATTGCAGGCTATGATTATTCACCTGGCTCGATTGCTCCCATTGGGCATGCGTCTGCGCATGTACCGCAGTCGATGCATACGTTAGGATCGATAACATAGATGTCACCCTCTGAGATTGCGCCTACTGGGCACTCAGGAAGGCATGAACCGCAAGCTGCGCAGTTTTCAGTAATTTTGTAAGCCATTTCCTTATTCTTTAAATTGTTAGTATTGTCTTTGCATACGATATGCCTGTAGCATAATCGAAAGGCAAATTTAGTGATTAATTTTGATATTCAAAGAACGAATTGTGTTATCTTTGTATAGACTTATACGAGTTTAGGGATGAAATTTATTAAAAACATTTTTGTTAGTGCACTATTCGCGCTTTTTGTTGTGCCGATCTCGGCACAGGAGAAGATAGGTTCCGTTCTTGAGGTTGACAAGATGGTGCACAATTTCGGCAACATCATGCTCGACAGCGGACCTGTGTCTTGCTCATTCACAATTACCAACATATCTGACAAGCCGGTAGTGATCTACAATGTCGTATCAACATGCGGATGCACTGATGTTGACTGGACCAGAGAGCCTATACGCCCTGGCAAGACAGGCAAGGTATCGGTCACATATTCAAATGACGAGGGACCATATCCATTCGACAAGACGCTTACCATGTATGTGTCTGACGTGAAGAAACCTGTGCTTCTGAAGGTCAGGGGCATATGTCTGGAGGAGGAGAAACCTCTTGAGGAGATCTATCCAGTCACATATGGCCCTCTCGCTCTGCGTGAGTCTGTGATGAAGGTCGGCAACCTTGAGCAGGGCGGACAGAAGAGCGAGTCTGTGATGGTGGCAAACCTGTCGGAGAAGCCTCTGAAAGTCACTTTCGGAGACGTGTCCGAGCATCTGAACATATCTGTTACACCAAATCCAATTCCCGCCAGAGGCACTGCTGAGATGAATTTCACGATCACTGCAAGCAGAGACCTGTGGGGAAAAAACAGGTATTGGGCTACGCCTCAGATGAATGGCAAGGCATATAAGAACAGCTACGGGGACAGCAGGCTTGGCTTCGATGCATTCACTAAGGAAAACTTCAGTGACATGACAGATGCTGAGAAAGATGCCGGCTCCATGCCGAAATTTACCACGAGTACTTTCCAGGCAGGAAAGATCAAGAAAGGAGACACGGTACACGCAGAATTCTCTTTCGTGAATGACGGCAAATCTCCGTTCTGTGTCTACAAGGTAGACGCAGATGCATGTTCATGGTCGCATAGTGACATTCCATGCTGTAATCCCGGACAGAGGGTAAAGTTCAGAGTCCATATAGATACTTCCAGGATGCCTGTGGGAGAGATGCTGACGATTGTAACGCTTACTACCAACTGTCCTATTCGTCCTATCATCAATCTTTTTATTGCCGGCTGGATAGAATAATGCATTTATTTATAGACATACTGCGTAATTCCATACTGATCACCGGTCTTGTGGTCGTTATGATGATGATGATCGAGTCCCTGAACATCGAGTCGGGGGGATTGTTTTTCAAAGGTTTGAGGAAGACCAAGGTAGGACAGGTGATCTTTGGGGCTGTCCTGGGATCGATTCCGGGATGTATGGGAGGATTTGCGACAGTCTCACTTTACACCCACAGGATGTTCAGTTTCGGAGCGCTTGTAGCCATGATGATCGCATCATCCGGCGACGAGGCTTTTGTGATGCTGGCCATGATTCCACGCGAGGCTCTTTTGCTTTTTGCCATTCTATTTGTCCTGGCGATTGCGGTCGGCATCGTCACTGACAAGATATACGACAGGATCCATGCAAGGCATTGCGGAAAGGAGCAGCACGAAGAGTGCGGAGCTGAAACTGACTGCACAGACGGATACGTCATCCACGAACACAGGCACGAAGATGACAAGGGGCATGGGAAGAGGCATTTCGGATGGAAGAGGATCGTCATGTTCATCGGACTGGCTGTATTCATTGCTGCACTGGCGACAGGCAGGCTGGGGCATGATCATGGGGATCATGGAGGAGATTTCTCGACTTCGCTCGAAATGACAGGAGGGGGTCACGAAATGACAGAAGGGGGTCACGAAACGGCAGAAGGTGGACACGAAATGACAGAAGGTGGTCACGAAACGGCAGAAGGGGAACATGACCACGGTCATTGCCACCATGATCATGTGCATGCTCATGGCCATGAAGCGGAGGATGCTGAGGGATTCACAATCGATCTTTTGAGCGAAGACTGGATGAATGTCCTGTTTGCTGCGTTGAGCGTGATAGTTCTTTTCGTGCTCATATTCGGCTCGGATCATTTTGTTGAAGGTCACCTTTGGAATCATATCGTAAAGAAGCATCTGCCGACTATATTTGCATGGACATTCGGCGTCCTGCTGGTGCTCGGCATTGCCCTCCAATATGTTGACATCGAGAATTGGATCAGCGACAACACAGTGCTCATGATCCTTCTTGCAACCGTGATAGGAATCATTCCGGAGTCTGGTCCGCATCTCATTTTCGTGACACTGTTCGCTGCGGGAGTCGTACCGTTCCCCGTGCTTCTTGCCAGCAGCATATCGCAGGACGGCCATGCGTCCATTCCTCTTCTGGCAGAAAGCAAGAAGAGCTTCGCCTGGGCGAAGCTCATCAATTGCATTGTAGCTGTAGCAGCCGGCCTGGCTGCAATGCTGTTTATCTAGTAGATCAGTTCCACTGCATCGATCCAGAGCTTTGAGCTGCTGCATCCTGTGAAGTAATCACCATATCGGGACGCTGCGCAGGATACGATCATGTGTGTCGGTATCGCCTGCATATCATGATAGTTCAGAGGAATCGTGTACTCAATCCATACGCCGGTATTGGCATCGACCTTATCCGCTCCGTTGAGAGAATATCCATCATGGTAAATGATAAGGTTTCCGTTAGCGATGGTACTCTCATCTGTGTTATAGTCCACAAATGTGCTGGCATCAGTAGTATTGATGTGTACCGGGCTGGCAGGAGATCCTCCATATTTCTTATAGTCCCATGTTCCAAGGGCAAACTTGATCTCTGCACGGTCGTAATCGCTGTTTGAAAGCGATACTCCCGGAGGTAGGGTCTTTCCTATTATGTCCATAGGTCCTGTCAGGTATTTGCAGTAAAGCTTCATTGCTGTAGGACGTGTTGTCCATGGACGTCCGAAATTGACCTTACCGCCGCTTGTACCCACGAGACCTGAGAACTGGCCTACAAAGAGGTTTCCAGCCGCGAGGATGCCGGCAAGCTGGCTGGTCTGAGCCCTTACGGACTGCTTTCCATCCACCTTGTCCTCCGTGTCTATATAAGTGATGACAATGCCCATATTGGCAGAGCCGTTCACGCCTTCAGAACCTTCACCGTTGCCTGATCCCCAGAACATATAAGAACCGTCCTCGACTCCGCAATCAGGGTCATAGAACTTATAGTATGAGCTTCCTTCGACAAGGCTGGCATATTCGAAGCTTCCGTTTGGAATCGGTGTGGCAGCCTCGGTCTTGAATTCCTTTACCGGGCTTCTGTCGTTTCCTGAAATCGATACGACTTCATATTCAGTCTCAGCCTTGAGTCCCTTGATATGAGCGACAAAGCTACCTCCGTCTGAGGTAATGTCTGCAGCATCTACATCGATCCAATTCTGAGTGTCTTTCTCCCTATATTGGAAAGCATTTTCAACTCCTGCAACTCCGATAGAAGTCACATAAGCCATATGTGCCCATGCGTTTACACTCTTGATCTCTACAGTAGCATCGGTAACTTCCACATAAAGGCCCCATGTTTCCGTATATCCGAAATATGTCACATCAATAGGAATACCATGTGTAAAGTCCTTCAGGTCCTCGATATCACGTGAATATGTAGTCTTACCTTCAGGACCCAGTTTTAGAGAGGTTACCTTAAGGTTGGATATTATGGCATTCTTGCCTACCATCGCCACTGCACGACGGTTGTTGACATCAATCACACTGGCACCCATCTGACCCTGTACGGTAAAGTAACGCGCTATGTTCCTTACGCCAATGATAGTCCACTCATAATCATCATATGTAGTTATCGTGAACTTCAAAGGCTTGCTCAGGTCGTGTACTCCGGCCAGCTCAATCGAGGTCTTGGCAATATCCTTGTCAATCTTCACCGAGCGTATAGCCACATTCCTGATGTCTACGCTTTCAGGAAGATAGATTGTGACAGTCCGTCTGTCATAGTCTATGTCGATCTTCTCCGCCTCATCCACTATGACAGACGTAATGTTGGGAACGACGATCGGATATGGCAGATCGTTGTCTACACATGCTGAAAGTGCGAAGACGGCGAAAATAAAATATGTCAGAATCTTCTTCATTCTATAGATGTACTGTAAGTCCGAAACTCAAATCCAACAGACTCAGGCTTGCATGAGCCTTCCAGGCATACCTGATACCGGTAACCTGGCCATTTTCATATGCCTTTACATTGGTATACGAAAGTCCTGCCAACGATATGCACGCCTGAATAGAAACATTATTCATCGGGAAATAGATGATGCCCGGAGCAAAGTTGAGACTTATCTTATTGTTCAGTGAATATGCCGACGACGCATCCCCGGTATAGAAATGAGTCTTGCTTCTTGTATAGCCGAGGACATAATCCCAGAATATGCCGACACGACCGAATCTGTCAAGACCGACATAAGTCCTCTGGAACACTGATCCTCCCATGGAACGAGACTGCGCATTTACATTCTCGACACTCATGCTGAGGTTGCCAAGCAGATCGGCAGTTGCCGCATCCACCATACCGTTTAGAGCTGTATACTGGAAACGTGCTCCGACAGCGTGATTATCCGCAAACGTATATGCTCCTTCCGGCGCAAGCCTGAGCATCGATGCATTTGCATCAAGTCCCTGAAGCAGAAGCATGAACTCTGAGTTATTGCTCGAAAAGTCTGCATACATCACGGAAAGACCGCACTGCCACTCACCTTTCGGTGCAATCAGATGATTCTTGAAACGTCTCTCCTTGGTTGTATCCTTAGGAGTCATCTCCCCACCGAGCACAATAGTCTCGCGGCCTTTGCCTTCATTCTGGGCAAAGACGGTAACATATGCCGTCATCAGGCATAATGCTGCTAATATTCTCATTGTTCTCATCATAGGAAATAATATGACAATCCCACTCCAAGGGAAAGAAGGTTAACCATAAATCCAGCCGAAGTTGAGTCAGTGTAGCCATTGTCAACCTGATTATGAATCTGGTTGTTCCAGCTATAGTTGACCCCGAAGACACCGACGTTAAGCTCGATTGCGAGTCTTTCTGTCAGAAAGGCGATGATACCGGGATCGACAGCCAGTTCAAGAGCATAGGCCTGGGTAAATGTTCCGTCTGCATAAGCACCGCTTGCATTGAAAGCCTTGCCCTGTTTGAACGAGCCTCCGAGAAGTACATCGGCAAACATTGCGATACGCTTCGCTCCAGCAAGCGGAATATATGCTCTATATACTCCATGAACACTGTACTTGTGCTGTATCTGATAACAATCCTTTGCATTCATTGAAATGTCCGACACGGAAAGGTCAGCGCCGGTCAGGTCCAGCATGCTGCGGTCATACGAGAAACGAAGACCGACTCCCATATTGTCCCTGAACAGGTAAAGAAGCTTCGGATTGACAGAAATATTATATCCTTTGGAATTAATATCATTGATGACCAGAAAATTGAAATCATCATTGATATGCTGCGAGTAACGGGCAGTTCCGCCAGCCATCCAGGTTCCCTTCCTAAGGAACGGAGACGAAGGCGTCTTTTCGTATCCTCGGTCATAATGCTGGGCCTCGGCACCGATAGTACCGAGGAACAGCATTGCAAATATGATTATTAATCTGCGCATCAGAGATATTACTCGTAAATAAGTTCCGCAGCGTCAATCCAGAGACGGCCTCCGTCATATCCGGTGAAATAGTCACCGAACTGCGAAGTCGCACAAGAGATGACGATGTGGGTCGGATAAGTAGTGAACTGACGGTAATCGAGCGGAATGATGTACTCGATCCAGCCTGAAGTCGTAGCTGTAACCTTCTCACCGTTGTTGATCATATAACCGTCATTGTAGATGATAAGGTCACCGTTGGCGATTGTACTCTCGTCTGTGTAGAAATCCACGAACGTGCTCGCATCGGTAGTATTCACGTGTACCGGAGAGTCCTTTGTTCCACCGTACTTCTTGTAATCCCATGTTCCGATAGCAACCTTGATCTGCGCACGGTCATAGTCACTCTTTGACACTCCAAGATTATCATTCTTGAGGATGTTGATCTGGCCTGTAGTGTACTTAGCCCAGATCTTGAGGGCTGAAGGACGGCTTGTCCAAGGACGTCCGAAGTTAACCTTACCGCCGCTTGTTCCCACAAGACCGGCGAACTGACCGGTGAAGAGGTTACCGGCTGTAAGCATACCTACGATAGAGTTGTTCTGGCAGAGTACTGACTGATTTCCGTCAATCTTGTCACCAGTATCGATGGTCGTGATGACGATACCCATGTTTGCAGAACCGTTCACACCTTCGCTGCCTTCACCGTTACCTGAACCCCAGAACATGTAAGAACCATCGGCAACACCGCAGTTTGGATCATAGAACTTGTAGTAGTCCTTTCCTGAAACCTTGCTTACATACTCGAAGCTTGAGTTTGGAAGCGCAGGTGCCGCTTCTGTTGTGAATGTAAGAGGGTTTCCGACATGCTCGCCGTTGATTGCGAGTGCATAAGTATACTCAGTCGATGGAGTAAGACCTGTGAGGTCTGCCTTCCATACTCCTTCGCCGTAGTTCACGCCGTCAGCATACTCCCAAGTCGAACCTCCGTCTGTAGAATAAGCGAACTGTACGGTCGCTCCTGCGTTCTCGTTAGGGTCAACGTCTGCGTATACGGTTGCGTGAGCTGCCCAGATCTCATATGCAGGAGTGATGGCGAGACCTGTAGATACAGGCTCGAAGACGATGGTGTCGTCAACTATGTCAGTAGTATAGTCAACCACGAGAGTGAATTCGAGGTCACCATCCTTGATCGTATACTTGAGGTTCATCTTATACAACTTTCCTGGAACGATATCCTCGATGACACCTGTCTTGGTGAATGCACTGCCATCCTTTGCGAGGACGCCTGAGAAAGTCCATGTGAATGAAGGCTCGTCAAGACCTGCTACAATGAAGTAACCCTCTGAACCAGAGTTAGATGCGTTATAAACGAGCTGAGTTGCAGCATCCTCCGCATCAAGTCCGATTGTGAAAGTATATCCCTCGCTGAAGTTATCTGCGACTGTCTGGTCGAAGCTGATGTTTGTCACCGCATTGTTGAGACCTGCGACAACTTCTACATTAGTCACGTTGCCTGCAGTGATCGTGAACTCCTTCGATCCCTTGTAGCTCTTGTTCTCGAAAGATGCTGGAGCAGGTGTCTCCTTTGCCGCTTCACCAGCAACAACATCTACACGATAAGCGTCAGCTGCAAGATAGAAAGGAGAAGGCATATTGCTGTAGGCATAAGAACGTACGAGACCGCTGAAGTCAGCCTTGTAGATCTTTACCTGAGCGGTGTTCAGAAGCTCGTCCTGCGACATTGCCTTTGTCTGGTCTGAAAGGCTCATATCCATGCTGAGGACACCCATTCCAACCCCGTTTTCCTTGAGGTCAGCCTTTGTACATGACACTGCTGCCAATGCAAGGCCGAGTGCCAGATATGTAAGAATCTTCTTCATAATGCGTCCCTCCTTACTCTACAACCATCACTACAGGGATTTCATTCTTGCATCCTGTCTGATCGACGATGATCATCTTGAATGTATGTCTTCCCGAATAAATTGTAATCGCATCCTGAGCTGCATCAAGGTTGAATGCAATGTCAGTCTGACCAAGGAGTTCCTGACCATGTGGGAACGGAACTACGTCGAAGATGATTCCATTCTCAGGAAGAGGGTTGATCAGGTCAAGCTCCCTTGCATTTGCTGCATCTACAGCACTGAGGAACGATTCATTGTCCGAGTCGATAAGGACATTGAACTTCTTCACGCCGTTAGGAACGGTTGCACGGAATCTGATTGCCATATCCCTTGTAGCTACAGGAACTATGAGAATGTTCTCAAGGTCAGTGATTTCTGAATCACAGCCTGCCTCATAGTCAGGAGCGAGAGTGATGCCGCCGTCTCCCTTAGGAGCATCCGGATCCTCGCCGATGATCTCTTCCTTAGGATCTACTGCGTTATTGAGTGTAGCATCAGAAATAAGATCCTGGATAACGATATCGAATGTTGCGTTTCCTTCCTCGTCAACCTTAGGGATGAACTTGATCTGACGCCACTGCTTAGGGGCGATGTTGGAGAACACCTTTGTCATTGACTTTGAACCGCCCTCAATGTCACCCTTGAAAACGACTGTCATAGTACTACCGGTCACTGCAAAGTAACCTGCGCTCTGCTCATATGTCTTGTCTGCGTTGAGAGCATACTCGAGAGGCTGCTCAGGGTCTACGGTAACCTTGGTCGAGCACTGTCCTGTAACCATCTTGAGGAAATCGTCGCTATAAGAAACAGTCACCTTGCACTGCTGGAGCGTACACACAAGTTCCCCGATGCTGGTTGTCATGCCTGCCGCGATTGTGAATTCCTTTGAAACGCCATATACAGGCTGTTCGAAGGCAGCAAGCGGCACCTCGTCAGCTGACGAGCTGGCTACGAGAGTGTATGAACCGGCTGTGAGCGTAAGCTTGTAGTCGTTATTCTTGACTTCATCATATGTCTTCTTCTCGACCTCATTGCCCTCGGAGTCAATGATTGTTATGGTATAGTTGCCGCTGGCTGCAACAGCCTTGGTCTCTACGGTCTCATCCAGACCGAGAGTGAACTCGCTGAAGGACAGAGTTCCTACACCCTGTACAGCTGAGATCGGTGTCTTCTGGCAAGATGCGAAAAGCACCAGAGCCGCAGACGCAAATGCGATTATAATATTTTTCTTCATATGATCGTCCTCCTTTAGTCGTTGAGTTCAAGATCGCCGAGATCTATAGTCTCGACAGTGTCATTGAACGATATTGTAATTGTAGATCCACCTGCAGAAGGCGCATCGAAATTGATGGTATAGGCAGTCGCCTCATCAAGACCTGTATACTCCTGCTCGAAGGTATAGGTCTTCATCTCACCTGTAAGCGTACCCTCTACCTTGATCTTATAGCCGTCGATGAAGGCTCCCTTTGTCTCGTCCTTCACGAATGTGGCAATGACGGCTCCGTCACGTGTGAGCTTGAAAGTGTAGTCGCTGTAATACTTCTTGAAATACTCAGTGCAACTGATCTTGATAATGGTGTTGCCCAGAGCTACTGGGATTGACACTGAAGTGCTCTCGTCTCCCTTCACGGCGAATGTCTGCACGCCTGTGAAATATGGCTTGTCGAAGCCCTCTTCCTCAAGGTTTCCGTAGGTTGCCTTAACTGTGTAGTTTCCGGCAAGGAGCGGAGTTGACGGATTCCATTCGGAGATCTTACCTGTCCACACCTGTGCAGATGCGCCATCAAAGATGGTTATGGTAAAGTCTCCAGCTGATGGTAATGTCGTGTAGTCTGAAACATTGCTCTTGGTCATGTCAACCACAGTATGGTTGCTTGAGACCTCGAATGCCACTCGACCATTACCTTCGGTCTGGCTCTTGGTGCAGGATACTGCAAAGATGATGGCCAGGACACTGAAAATTGTCTTTAAGTGTTTCATTGTTAATGGTTTTTGAATCTTATGTTTGTTAATTCTTAATATATACTTTTATATTGTCGAGGTATAAATAATATACCGAGTTGGCTCCTATCTTGCTTTTATTCTGGGTAGTACCCGGCCAGAAGGTTATTCGGGTCGACGAAGTAGCTGGAATATCTACCGGTACGACCACATGTTTCAGTTTGCTGATATTTTCAGATGCGAAATTGTCGGACTGATATAATTTAGTTGTCTTGTTTCCGATATCATTATAATTTTCTCCACTGATGGCTGATCCCTCTGCATTGGTATGGGTGGCTATGATGAAATGAGCCGTCTTATTATTCGAGTCATCTATATTATATCCGGCAGGCACATAGAATGCTTCATCAAACTCGAGTGCCACATTTACCGTCACTCCGCTCTTTATGTATTTCAGGGCTGGAGTATCCAGTCGGCCGCAGACACGCTCAGGAATCCAAGCTCCTGACTGATAACGGCAGTTGATACGGATGTAGTCACCTTCAAATATGCTGAAGCGGGAAGCATTCCAGCCGTTCTGAGGCATATATCCGTCAAGAACATATCCGCCGTAGTTTCTGTCAGAGTTGGCACCGGCAGTATAATCATCATCATGTGCAGTAGACAGTGCATTCGTAAAGTCCTCTTCAAGGAGATATGGAACATCTCCAAGATCCAGTACGATCCTGTTTCCGTCGTATGTCATCATGTCAGCAGTGATCGGACGCTGTACCAATGCATGTTCGGTTTCATATGTGTATGTAGCCACGCCCGACTCTACAGAACTGACAATCAGGTCATACGCATCCTTGCCATCTGTGCCGAGAGCCTCGACTGAATGCTTGAAGTTGCCATAGCCTTCTGCCGCAGAGTTGGTATACCTGTACCATTCTGCACCATTGAAGGCGATCTGGACATTAAGCAGAGGCTCACCTATATGATTCTCTGAGACCTTCATGGTGAGTCTGTAATATTCGTCTATTGCAGTCGGCAGAATCCTTACAGGAGTCGAATGACCTGGAGCGAATGTTCTTCCCGCCAACGATATAGGCTCGATTGTAGCCCTATACCTCTGCGAATACACGACTAGATTCATATAATCCGAATCAGAATATGTACCGCTGAATGGGATTACCGAGGCACATGCGAATGATGCGTTCTCAAGATCGGAAGACTCGCCTATCGGATCTGAGAGGAACAATGTCATTGTATTGACTCCGTCAGAAGCGACAAGAGGCGATGCCGGAGCTGTAATGTCGGCAGAAACAGTTCCGGAAATATTCTCAGGAGTCGTCAATATGATTTCCTTGACATCCTCACCCATGGCATTGTATCCGGCAGGTAGCCAGAACCTGAACTGATGCATCATCCTGTTCATGGACATGGACATTCCCGAATGGTCCTCAGGATCAGGAACCGCAGTCAGTGCGGCATGCTGTACCGGAGTCGCCACCATGATGTCGGCTCCGTTACCGGCCTTTCCGTCCTGCTCTGCAGGAACATTGAAGGTCACCTGTGTGCCGTTCACGGACAATGGAGTCGGATAGCAGCAATAATATGTATAGGTATCTTCAGGCATGGCAGCATCCAGCGTAGATGTAAAGAATCCGCGCGAAGCGTCAATACCGTAAGTGCCGAATGTCTGATTTGTCAATGTATATGCCCCGGACGAGTTCAATGCCCATACGGCGATCTCGTCTCCGGAAACCCACTCAGCCGAAAGACCGTTGGGAAGCATTGCCGTACGTGTCTGAGCCCCCCCGGCATATATACCGACCTTTACGCTTTCAGGATGCGGTACAGGAGCATTCCCGAATTCGTCCAGACAGGACGTAAACAGGAACGATGTGGCCCATAACAGCACAGCACAGATGTTTTTAGTGCAATTTCGTCTCATTTACTTTGGTTAAGAAAACGGACAAAGATATAAACAATAATCTAAAACACCAAACACCATATCCAGGCATACGAAAGGGCATAGCTTTCAGTTTTTTTTCCTATATTTGCATGATTATGTCTTTTAAATAAGGTATGGCGACAGATAACACGAATATCGTAAATTACACCGACGATAACATCAAGACGATGGAGGGCGTGGAGCATATCCGCAAGCGCCCAGGAATGTATATAGGAAGACTTGGAAACGGAGATGATCAGGGAGATGGAATATACGTGCTCCTCAAGGAGGTCGTGGACAATTCCATCGACGAGTTCTCAATGGGATTCGGAAAGCAGATCCAGATCACTGTAACAGAGAAGGAAGCTACGGTAAGAGACTTCGGACGAGGCATTCCTCTCAACTCAGTCGTAAAGGCGGTCAGCGTCCTGAATACCGGAGGTAAATACGATACCAAGGGATACAAGAAGTCTGTGGGTCTGAACGGAGTGGGTCTCAAGGCGGTAAACGCGCTTTCGGAGCATTTCTTTGTCGAGGCGTACAGAGACGGCATGAGTTCATATGCCGAGTTCCGTATGGGCAAACTGGTGGATTCCGGCCAGCAGCCTACAAAGGAGAAGAACGGAACAATGGTAAGGTTCATCCCTGACGAACATCTGTTCGTCGGATATACATTCCACATGGACATCATCGAGTCGATGATGAAGAACTATTCTTACCTTAAGAAAGGGCTCACTCTCAATTTCAACGGCACTGCATACAAGTCTGAGAACGGACTTCTCGACCTCATCAAGGACAACATGTCGGAGACTCCTCTCTACGAGCCGATCCATCTTATCGGCGAGGATGTGGAGATCGTCCTGACACACGGCAACAGCTACGGCGAGAACATAGCATCCTTCGTGAACGGCCAGAACACACGTGACGGAGGTACGCATCTGGCGGCAATGAGAGAAGGCATTTCAAAGACTCTCAAGGAGTTCTACAAGACATTCGCCAAGAAGGATTTCGCTCCTGAAGACATCCGCCAGGGTATCATCGGAGCCATAAGCATACAGATCCAGGAGCCTAACTTCGAAGGTCAGACAAAGACCAAGCTCGGATCGACATATATGTGGGAGACAGACATCGAGAACGAGGACGGCAGCCACACATATGACCAAGGACCTACGATCAGAAGTTTCGTAAATGATTTCGTAAAGACAAATCTGGACAACTACCTGCACATGCACAAGGAGATAATCCCTGTGCTTCAGGAAAAGATCACCGCTTCAGAGCAGGAAAGAAAGGAAATCTCAACCATCCAGAAGAAGACAAAGGAAAGAAACAAACGTACAAACATATATAACCGCAAGCTTCGTGACTGCAAGGTTCATTACAATGACAAGCTGCCTGCAGCGAAGAAGGATCTGGCAGACCTCACCAGCATCTTCATCACCGAGGGAGACTCAGCGAGCGGAACCATCACAAAGGCACGCAAGGCGGAGACTCAGGCTGTATTCAGCCTTAGGGGAAAGCCGATCAACTGCTATAAGGAAAGCCGCAAGAAGGTTGCAGAGAACGAAGAGCTCAACCTCCTCATCAATGCACTAGGAGTCGAGGACGACATGGATAATCTCAGATACAACAAGATCATTGTTGCCACTGATGCCGATGACGACGGAATGCACATCCGCATGCTTGTACTGACATTCTTCATGAAATACTACCCTGACCTCATCCGCCGTGGCCATGTACATATCCTTCAGACTCCCCTCTTCAGAGTCAAGAACAAGAAGGACATACGCTACTGCTTCAGCATCGACGAGAAGGAAAAGGCGGTGAAGGAACTTAAGACCGGAGTGGAAATCACACGATTCAAAGGTCTCGGTGAGATTTCTTCCACGGAATTTGTAGATTTCATAGGCGAGAACATGAGACTTGACAGGGTGAAGCTCAGCGATGAGGAATCAATTGCAGAGATCATGGAGTTCTATATGGGAGACAACACTATCGACAGGCAGAACTTCATCCGTCGCAATCTCAGAAGCGAAACAGAACTGGAAGACGTTAACATATAGATTATCACGGCCCTATGGGCCTCATAATGACAGACGCTATGTGGAGAAAATTTTGCGGATGGCTGTTAAGAGTCCTGGGATGGACAGCAGACACCCCGGTAGTACCGGAAGACAAATGCATTATTCTTGGAGTACCTCATACTTCCATATGGGACTTCGTGATTTCATATCTTTATTATGAATCCGTAGGAGGCAAACCTTACTGCATGATAAAAGCAGAACTGTTCTGGGGGCCGCTAGGATGGCTCCTTCGCAAGCTGGGAGGCATTCCTGTAGACAGAAAGAGAGGCAGCAATGTTGCTCTAAGCGTAATCAAGGAGATGAAGGCAAAGAAGGTCGTCCATCTCGCACTTGCACCGGAAGGGACACGCCAGCCTGTCAGACGTTGGAAGACAGGCTTCCATACCATAGCACGCGAGGTCGGATGTCCGGTATATATGGGATATTTCAACTGGGGGAACAAGCATATCAGCAGAGGTGAGAAAGTGGAGCTCACTGATGATGCAAGGGCAGATCTGATGCGTATACAGCAGATGTACGAAGATATGCATCTTGTAGGAAAGCATCCTGAAATGTACCTGACGAAATAGCACACACTTATTTTTAACCATTATTATATGATACAACTTTACAAACGTATGCAGAGGATGAGAGAGAAGTATGTCGACACTCTCGCCAAGCTGTACGAGTATGCTACCACCGTGTACTCAAAGAACCAGTACACACAGTGGTACGACACCAAGGAAGGTGGATATACCTTCAGTTCATTAAAGGCAAAATGTGACAGTCTTTCAAAGAAACTGACACAATATGGAATCGGAGCAGGTGACAAGGTAGCGATCCTGTCACAGAGCATGCCTAACTGGTCGGTTGCGTTCTTCAGCATCGTTCCGTTCGGACGCATTGCCATTCCGATTCTTCCGGATAGTTCACAGAATGAGGTTACAAACATTCTCGAGCACTCTGAGAGCAAGGTGATCTTCGTCTCTCAGAAGCTGATGTCAAAGCTCAGCGAAGAATGCCGTGCAAAGATGACCCTCGTCATCGACATGGACACATTCGAAGTGATCCAGTCTGATGAAGAAAAGTTCACATGCGACGGCAGGACTTCCGTGCCTACTCCGGAGGACATAGCGACGATCATCTATACCTCAGGAACTACAGGAAGCGCAAAGGGCGTTGTCCTCAGCCACAGGAATCTGGCATCAAATGTCATCACATGTTACCATTCATGCAAAAGGACAGAGAAAGACAGATGGCTATCAGTACTGCCGATGGCTCACACGCTGGAGATGACCCTCTGCATGCTCTACCCTATGTATTGCGGCGCTACAGTCTACTATCTGCCTAAGCCTCCTGTTGCATCACTGCTGATGAAGGCACTGAAAATGGTGAAGCCGACCACAATGCTTACAGTTCCTCTCATAATTGAGAAGGTATACAAAGGAAGCGTCCTTCCGACTATCCAGAAGAGCCGTACCCTCACATGGATGAACGAACATATGAACGGACTCATGTGCAGGATCATCGGCATGAAGCTGAAGGCTACATTCGGCGGACACATATCGTTCTACGGAATCGGCGGTGCAAAACTGGACCCGGAGGTGGAGAGATTCCTTCTTAAGGCAAAGTTCCCTTATGCAATCGGATATGGACTTACAGAGACTTCTCCTCTTCTCGGATACTCGATGAACAGATGGAGAACGGTCGGTTCGTTCGGATATCCGGTATACAACGTCAAGCTTAAGCTGCACAATGTGAATCCGGAAACAGGTGAAGGAGAAGTGGTAGCCAAAGGCCCTAACGTAATGCTCGGATACTACAAGGACCCTAAGCGTACCAGAAGTGTGTTCACGGAGGACGGCTGGTTCCGCACAAGCGACATCGCAGTGCAGGATGAAAAAGGAAGATTCTTCATCAAGGGACGCAACAACAATATGATTCTTGGTCCTTCAGGCGAGAACATATATCCGGAGGAAATCGAGAACGTAATCAATAACGTAGAGGGCGTAAGCGAATCTATCGTGGTTGAGCGTGACGGAAAGCTCGTGGCTCTCGTACAGCCGAATGAAAACTTCATCCAATGGGACAAGGAAGGTGAGGACAAACTTTACGAAACTCTTGACGCCTGGAAGGCGAAGCTCCTCAAAGTAACCAACAAGAATGTCAGCAAGGCATCTCAGGTAAGCTCAATCGAGGTGATGAAAGAGCCGTTCGAGAAGACAGCGACCCAGAAGATACGTCGATTCAAATACAAGGATTCTGCTCCTACAGTCGAAGAAGAACAGAAATCCAAATAAACAAAAAGAAGGCGACTAATAAGTGATTAAGTCGCCTTCTTTTGTATTTATATGGATATGACGACAGTGGTGGTAGGGTAAGTTTGGCTTGGTTCCGTCGGAACAAGTTCCGACTCCATCCCTCCCA
>SUYV01000014.1 GCA_015060255.1 Bacteroidales bacterium
CGTGGGAGGGATGGAGTCGGAACTTGTTCCGACGGAACCAAGCCAAACTTACCCTACCACCACTGTCGTCATATCCATATAAATACAAAAGAAGGCGACTTAATCACTTATTAGTCGCCTTCTTTTTTATTTGCTCATACGGCGACCGTGTGAACGGTCATTGGCTCTGTAATGAGGTGCATAGAGTGATTCTATCTCAGCCACCGGAGAAGTGAATGTTCCTTCCTGGGTCACAAAGAACGTATCAGTAACAGTTGAATTCTCTTCAGGGAAGACATCGATCCAATAAAGGGTCTTGTCGGTCTTGACCTCCCTGTAGGCATATGGAGAAATGCTGTGAAGTCTGTAAGCAAGAGGGCGCAGCCAGCCACCCGACCAGCCGGAAAGCTGATTTTCAGGACGGAAGCATGCAGGACGCGGCACGGAGAGACGCACAAAACTGCGGTTCTCCTCACTCCATACAGAGTATTTCGCAATAATCTTGTCTCCGACATGAAGCGTGTCTCCTTCAGAAACAGGCTTCATGCCGGCCTTCTCCCCTCCCTCTGCCGACTCGACATAATAGGCCACAGACACCTTGAAGCCGTTTCCGGAAGCCTTTATTTCATCGAACGGCTTGATGTAACGTTTTGACAGTATAATCACCTTGGTATCCTTGACAGCATCCGACCCGTCATACACGGACGCAAGAGCCTCGACAAAGCCCGGGTCGGAATCCCATTGCTGGGTCTCCTTCTGGAGCATGATCCACAGGCGTATCTGGTCGGCAAGATCATCCAGACCACCACCTATTTCCGCAGACGAAGACAGATCACGGAAAAGGTCGCATATCATCGCATGTGCATATGCCTCGCTCTCGAGAAGACCTCTCCAAGGAAGCACGGCATTCGGATAATAAATGCCTCCTGAAGGATGCTCTACGGCATACTCCTTCAGAGACTCAAGTTCCGTCTTCATAGACTTGCGTAGTTTCCTGTCTGAAGATACGCCCCATGCATTTGCAAGAGCCATTCCCTGCTCCGAGCCGACAAGGGCATCAATGACACGTATCATACGCACCTTTGACAAGATCGCTCCTTCAGACCAGCGCTCGCCTTTCTTCGGAACGAGGCATGACCTTACCGCCTTTCTGAATTCATTATATTCCTTGGTTCCCATGGCCTTACGGGCAGCCTGTTCATCAAACGAGACTCCCACATACATAGAACGAACATTAAGATACTGCCATAACGAGATGCAGCCATACCACACCGGCCTGTCAGGATCACCGAAATATACCGAATCCATATATCTGACAGCCGATGTCACGGCCTCATCAAATGCATCCAAAGCATCCTCTCCAAGTTCTTCGGAAACCACGCCCAACAGTTTCCTGTCCCTCAATCCGGCGAATCTTTCCAGCACCACCGCAGTAACGACCGGAGAAGACTTCATGCCCTCGAACCAGCTGAAACCGCCATCATCATTGGCACATTCCAGGATCTTTGAAGCAGAAGTCATGGCAGCGTCAACGTATTCCCTCACCGGAGAGCCTTCTGCAGCACGAAGCCCGGCAGCCAGAAGATTGACGTACATGGCCTCTGACTGCGATATTACATCCTTTCCCTTGGCCTCGACCGTAAGAGGAAGAGCATCGCGAAGCATATCCATCACTGAAATCGAAGAATACTCAGCACCGACCGACGGCACATTGACAAACCTCTCCCTCAAAGAACGGATCAGTTCATCCTCCGACATGCCATGAAGCAGCACAGCAGAATGGGCCTCAACAAGTTCCTGCGATGCAGGATAGACAGGGACATTCACCTTAACGCCGTCTGACACGCCATCTCCCTCAAACACCACCTTGACATCAAGATCACCTGAGCCTTCCGGCACCGTGATTTCAAATGGCACAGAGACAGAGCCTCCGGCCGGAACAGCCACCTCAACTTCATGCTCCATCGCACCAGCATAACATCTGACCACACCGTTGACATCCGCATCGGAGCTGTTCGACAAAGAAGCTTTCAGCACATAAGAGTCACCTTCATACAGATACTGTGGCTGCACGACAGATACCTTAACCGGCAATGTCACCAGCATCTCACGGCGTATCACATTGTTAGCCATAGACTTATCATGAGCGAACACATAAACGACAAATGTAGATATCTTGTCAGAGGCAGTGAAATCCATCTTCACCGCACCGTCTTCCGACGGGTGCAGGAAAGGCTCGAACGCAAGTGATGTAGAGAAATCATCCCTTAGGGCCCCCTTGGACGCATCCTCAACTATCTGGAACGGGATGGCTTCATCAGCCGATTCCGCCTCTGTCTCTACAAAATCCACGGCTCCTGTCAAATCAGCCTTCGTACGCGCCGCACGCAAACTCCGTTTCGAGCCATATCCCACTACAACATTCTCCTCCAGCATAGCGCTGCCGTACACCCCACCCATCAATTCCGCATGTTCAACACCGTTCATACCTGCGACGCCATTAATCCTTACATAAGACACATATGTCTGTCTGCCATAGATTTTCGGCCAGTAATTCTGCCGGATCTTCTCCGTCGATACATCAAACACAGAAGCCAGCACTTCCGAACCAGGCCTGGTCTTCAGCTGAACAGAGCACGAAGCGCCGGGAGCCGCCAGGTCTTCAAAACGGACAAATTCCAGCGGAAGCACATTATCCTTGAGCTGACGCCTCCATGTATGGGAATATGTATGACATTCCGAATCACGGAAATAAAGTACATTCATCACCAATGCATCCGGATATTCTGCCTTATAATCATAACGGAGCGTAGTCATCTCACCTTTATCCAGATACAGGATTTCTGCTTTCAGCCTCTGTCCTCTGTCGCCATAAAGTTCTACTACAGCCCATACAGGGCCGCATCCTGCGCCTATCTGGAGTTCCGGAGCATTTTCATCCACCACATGGAAAATGTTTTCAAAATCTCCGTCCACCTTCCTGTCATCATCCCTGACCTTCACGATCACAAGTTCCTTCTTCCCTTCAATCTTTTCCCCACGGGCATCAGCAAGAGAGACCTGCGCCACCAGTTTATACAGGCCAGACGCAAGGCTGCTGAAATCAATGTCAGCAGTCTCTCCCGACATGACTTCACCTTTCAGGACGGCAGAATCGTCCTTCATCAGAGAATACTTCACAGGAATCGAAGACAGCGCCCCCTCACCTCCTCCGGAATAAGAGACTCCGAAAGAAACACGAGCGGATTCATCGCTCAGGAGCTTGCCGGCACTATAGTCCTCACCTGCCAGACGGAAAGAACCGTCAGCGGCATTCTCCAGTTCAAGACTTATGCGAGGTCGCCTCAACACATACTGGCGATGGAAGAAAGAGAGCGTCTCACCTGTAAGATCTGTCACTTTCACCTCAACCTCATATGGAGAATACGCATCATTTTCATCAGAGATATCAGAAAACTCTATCCTGAATGACCCGTCCGGATCAATCGTCAGGATATCTTCCTTTACCAGTTTTCCTCCCAAAGTGACATTCGCCACCATAGCCGCCGAGGCCAACGAATGCCCCGAATAGCTTTTGACTTTTCCTTTGACCTCGATGACATCGCCAGGCAGAAAGACTTTCTCAGATGTTTCAAATGCGACATCAAAAGTAGGCAGAACAAATTCATCCACAGTCAGTTCCGCAAGTCCTATACGTTTATTCCCAGAGTGTACAGATATGGAATGGCGGCCATTACGTCTGATCCCGTCCAGCACAAATTCTCCTGCAACCGAACCGAATTCATTTGTCTTCAATTCCTTTTCAGCCAGTACATTGAGCGAAATATCCTGGAGCCTTACAGAGACCTTTTCGCCTTCAGGCATCACCTGCATAGTTCCGTCAGGCAGACACTCATACAGCACAGCCTTGAATTTCACAGTCTCTCCAGGAGCAAATGCCGCACGGTCAAGCATTACTGCCGCACGAACAGCCGCACCCACCTTTACATCAAAACTCTTTTCCGCAGAAAGATACACATCCTGACTTCTTCGGACCGTTCCATCCTCTCCTACAGTACTGCAGACAAGATAGTGGCCCGACGCATTCTCCGTCAGGCGTGACGCCATCTCCTGAGGCAGAGGCGTAAATCCGTCCAATACGATCCCTGACGTTTCTGCGACCTTCCTGTCACCTTTATAAAGCGTCATATCCACCTTATCCAGAGGCTTTCCGGACAGATAATCAGCCACATATACACCGGTCCCCTCATCATTCACCCTCGAAGCAACGGAAAGAGTGTATTTCGGATAATGGTAACGTCCCATCTGATCCTTTCCGTCATAACAGATTATGCTATACTCACCATCGTCAAGAGGAGGAAGATCAAGAGTCAACGTATCTGGAGCATAAAAACTTCCGACAGGATTCTCCAGAAGCGTTTCATATACCTTATCTTCATTACGGGTTATCTTCACCCTCACTTTATCAAGATTTCTCAAGGCCAGCCTCACTTCGCCGTTTTTGACCGACACAAGCACAGACTTCGCATGCAGGACATCCAGCATAGTTTCAAATCCTGCAAAGTCTCCCACCAGCAGCCTGTCAACTCCGCTACGATACGACTTCCTTTCGCGCTCATAGTCCTCGAGTCTCTTCTTCAGACCCAGGAAATACTCCGATGTGCCTTTACCCTGCTTCTCATTGAACTCCATTTCCAGCAGAGCATATTCCGGAAGCAGCGCCAGGGCCTGGCCATCATACTTCCGGGCCAAAGATTCAAGTTTCTGCCTCCTGTCCGACTCAGGGGCCATCTTCGTCACATAGAAATACTCTGCAATACCTGTCTTGACAGACGAATCCTGCAATTCTTCAGTCAACATGGCATATACATTCTCTTTCACACCACGACTCCAATAACCATAGCAGCATCGGTTGAACATATCCCACAGGACGTATTCATAATCATCACCTGTCAATGGCACGACAGCAGGATTAAGGATGGTCCCGCGCGCCTTATATACATCCTCACTGCGCCTTTCCACAAGCCTGTCCTTCATTTCTGCCACAGGCTCCAGAAGTTCTTCAGGACCAGCAGTTTCCCTATCCACCAGATAAATCAGCAACGGATCATCATATGCCAGGATCTCGTTTCTCATCTGCTTCTGCAGAGTATCTCTCTGCTTCCAGTCACGGAGTGACCTGACATAGACATAATCACGGCAGGCGCGATAATAATCCCAGCCCGCCCTCTCTTCAAGAGCCTTCACCTTTATCACTTCAAGCAGTTCGGCCCTCTTCTGGACACGATCCTGCTGAGTAGCCTTGTCGTATTCATCCCACAGGGCCTCAAGGGACTTTTCTTCCTTTTTCCTTTCCATGGTAATGAATGATGACATAACCGCTATCGGGAGCAGGGCCACCAGGGTAATGATAATCCGCTTCATATCAAACTGTAAATGGGAACGTGACGGCTTCCGACACGACATATGTGCTGCCACCTATATAAATGAGAGGCAGAGCATCCGGATCGGACTCCTTTATCAAAGCTGCAAGTCTGAATGCATGTCTTACGGCTTCAATGACCGTGCCGCAGCAATGAACATCACCGGTCGGACGGCCTGTTTCAGCACAATACGAGAGATATCTGTCCCTTGCCTCCTCTGCCGGCAAGGCCCTTTTGCCATGGGCCTGTGTGAATACATACGCCGCATCCGCGGGCATCAGATGGAGCACGGCGTCGACATCCTTGTCCGCCACCGATCCGTAGACCATAATGATATGGGTACATTTCCCATCCTTTCTCATCTTCTCCAGCTGGGCGAAGTTATATTTGAGGCCATGTTCATTATGTCCTATGTCGCATATTACATACGGATCATCTGACAGCTTCTCCCAGCGGCCGCGGAAGCCGGTACGAACAGCCGTCCGCACCAGGGCGTCATGCATAGACGGACCACAGCAGGACAGCACGTCGAGAGCCGCCATCACTGTGCGGAGATTCTTCCTCTGATACTCACCCTGAAGATCCATTCTCTGAAGGACATCTTCGTGACATGCCCAAAGAGACGGCTCGACCTTATCAGCAAATGTCAGCAGCGACATGATTGCATTACGATTCCCCATGAAATCAGGTTCAGGAAGATTGGTATACAACACTTTACGTTCAAAGACCGCATCAGTCTCCGGATGGCTCTCGCCCACCACAACCGGGACCTTAGGCTTGATGATCCCGGCCTTCTCGAAGGCGATTTCCGGAAGCGTCCCGCCCAGCATGTCGCAATGGTCCAGACCTATGTTAGTTATGATGCTGAGGATCGGCGACACAATGTTCGTGCTGTCAAGACGTCCTCCCAGACCTGTTTCAAGAACGACAATGTCCACCTTCCGGGCGGCAAACCAATCAAGTGCCATCAAAGTGGTAATCTCAAAGAAAGAAAGGTCCAGATGATCGAATGTATCCTTCCACTGCTGAACGAATGACCACACATCCTCCTTAGAGATCAGATAAAAGGCATCATCCTCTATCACACGCATCCTTTCCCTGAAATCCACTATATGCGGAGAAGTGTAAAGTCCGACCTTCAGTCCCGATGCCGCCAGGCATGAAGCCAGCATATTCGACACCGATCCCTTGCCGTTTGTCCCTGCCACATGAACAATCCTGTAATTCCTATGAGGATGCCCCATCAGCTGGTCCGCAAATTCCATATTCGCTATTCCCGGCTTATAAGCTCCGGCTCCTACCTTCTGGAATGAAGGGAAACGGTTAAAGAGCCTCATTATCATATCGTCGTACTTTTCTTCTGAAAAAATATCGCTCATATCTCAAAAAATCGCTTGTTGTCAGCACAAAAATACTTATTTTTACAAACTTTATCCCCAAAAGCATAAGGATATTTATGAAGGAAAACGAATCTGCCTTATACTCACGGTACATCATTGACGGAATCAGGTGCGACAGCACACCTGCCGACCTGCTTGATGAATGCATGGAAGAATGCATCATACCGGACGACCTGCCGGACTTCAATGATATCATTGATGAATCCACCGAGCCTCCGATATCATCGTTCACGTATGAAAGCGATGCATATCGTGAGTACATCAGTGAAATAAGGACCTGTTCATCCGGGCATGAAAGGGAGTTCCGCATGCTGTATGCAGATCACTTCACTCGCCTTCAGATAGCCAAGGCACTTCTGCTGAGACTCTGGAGTCAGGGACATTTCCGTCTGTGTGACCTTCGTGTATGGGCCCAATGGGACTGGAACACAAGACCGATAGGCAACATGGCGGCATTCTACACCAGCGTACAGAGTTCAAGCGAATATCTTTATGGGTTGGGAGTCAGCCTCGCCGACTACCTTTTCATAGAAAGCGACGAAGGAAGCAATGTCAAATTCTTCGCATGGCTGCCTGAGGTACCGGACGCGCTTTTCAAATCGTCTCCATACGAAAGCAGCCATCCGTGGATAACAGACACCAGGAAGTGTCCCGGAACTTTGCAGAATGACAGCAACAGCTGGCTCATATACATTCCATTTGATACCTGCGCATACCGTCTGGGAGGTTCCTTGCTGGCCCAGGCATATGGACACAACGGAGGTACAGCCCCCAACATATCAGACCCGGACTATTTCATAGATTGCTATGAGGTAGTCAGAGAACTGGTGGAAGACGGAATAGTGATGTCCGGATGCACGGTTGCTGACGGAGGTCTGGCTACAGCTGCAGCTATCATGTGCGGTGACGGAGGCATGGAACTGGACATCAAGGGTATAATGTCATCGTATCAGGACTGCGACAAGACCAGGATCCTTTTCGGCGAAACACCAGGAGTGATCATCCAGATCAGCGATGAAAACTATGACTACGTAGACTCGCAATTCCTGCTTCAGGACATAGCATACTACCCTATCGGACACCCGTCAGACAAAGAAGACGGCGTATCTTTATCCGATGTGGCAAGGCAAGGAGTCGGTGACATTCTGGCATCTCTGCTCAATCAGGCCTCCGAAGGCGAAGATTAAATGAAATTTTTATACAGTTTTTCAGGAAAAATCACTAAATTCGCGCCGGTTTTTGTGTGAATCAGAACGAAGAAAATTTATTTATTAATTATCAAATACTTACAGTTTTATGGAATCTACAAAGAAAAGAGTGTACTGCTTCGGCGGCAAGACCGCTGAGGGTAATGGCACTATGCGTGAGCTTCTCGGCGGTAAGGGTGCAAACCTTGCTGAGATGTGTACTCTCAACATTCCTGTACCTGCAGGTTTCACTATCACAACCGAGTGCTGTACTGAGTACTATGAGCTCGGTGGCGGTTACAACGACGCTCTCAAGGCTGAGGTAGCCGAGGCCCTCAAGAAGACTGAGGCTATCATGGGCATGAAGTTCGGTGACAAGGAGAATCCTCTCCTCGTTTCTTGCCGTTCAGGCGCCCGCAGCTCTATGCCTGGTATGATGGATACAATCCTCAACATCGGTCTCTGCTCTGAGACTATCCCTGGCATGATCGCAAAGACAAACAATCCACGTTTCGTATATGATGCATATCGTCGTCTCATCATGATGTACTCTGACGTTGTGATGGAGAAGGCAGAGGGCATCGAGCCTGCAGACGGCCAGGGTATCCGCCAGCAGCTCGACAGGATGATGGAAGAGGTGAAGGTGGCAAAGGGCTACGCTTCGGACACTGACATCACAGCTGAGGAGCTCAAGGATCTCTGCGACCGCTTCAAGGTTCGCGTGAAGGAAGTTCTCGGAACTGAGTTCCCTGATTCAGCAGAGGCTCAGCTTTGGGGATCAATCGGCGGCGTGTTCAAGTCTTGGAACGGAAAGCGCGCTATCGCATACCGTCGTATCGAGGGTATTCCAGATGAGTGGGGTACTGCAGTGAACGTACAGTCAATGGTATTCGGTAACATGGGTGACAACTCTGCAACAGGTGTTGCATTCTCACGTAACCCTGCAAACGGTGACAACAAGTTCTACGGTGAGTGGCTCATCAACGCTCAGGGTGAGGACGTAGTTGCCGGTATCCGTACACCAAACCCTCTCAACGAGGCTACCAAGAACCCGCACAACCAGAACCTCGCTTCTCTCGAGACTTCAATGCCGGAGGTTTACAAGGAGCTTGACGGCATCCGTCTCCACCTTGAGAATCACTTCCGCGATATGCAGGACATCGAGTTCACTATCCAGGACGGCAAGCTCTGGATGCTCCAGTGCCGCGTAGGTAAGAGAACAGGTCTTGCAGCCCTCAACATGGCTATGGACATGCTCCAGGAAGGTATGATCGACGAGAAGACAGCCGTAATGCGCGTCGCTCCGGCTCAGCTCGACGAGATCCTCCACCCTATCCTCGACCCTGCTTCTGAGAAGAAGGCTTCAGTTATCGCACAGGGTCTTCCAGCATCTCCAGGTGGAGCGGTAGGAGTTATCGCATTCACTTCAGAGGCTGCAATGGAAGCTGCTGAGAAGGGCATCGCAACCATCCTCGTCCGTGAGGAGACTTCACCAGAGGACGTAGAGGGTATGCGTGCTTGCGCAGGTATCCTCACTCAGCGCGGTGGTATGACTTCACACGCTGCACTCGTTGCACGCGGATGGGGCAAGTGCTGTATCGTAGGCTGCGAGGCTATGCACATCGACCTCGAGAACAAGGTAATCAAGTTCAAGGGCTCTGACAAGGAGTACCACGAGGGTGACGTTCTCTCTATCAACGGTGCAAAGGGTCTTGTTTACGACGTGGCTATCGAGACTATGGACGCTTCTGACAACCCACGTTTCCAGCAGTTCATGGAGATCGTTGACAAGTTCCGCACAATGGGCGTACGCACAAACGCAGATACTCCGGAGGATGCTGCTCGCGCAATCAGCTTCGGCGCTGAGGGTATCGGTCTCTTCCGTATCGAGCACATGTTCTACGGACAGAACGCAGAGACTCCGCTCTCTAAGCTCCGCAAGATGATCCTTGCAAAGAACGACGAGGAAAGAAAGGCAGCTCTCGCAGAGCTCGAGCCATTCATCAAGGCCGCTGTAAAGGGCACTATGAAGGTAATGAACGGCAAGCCTGTTACATTCCGTCTCCTCGACCCACCTCTCCACGAGTTCGTGCCTCAGACTGAAGGCAAGAAGGAAGAGCTCGCTGAGGAGCTTCACATCACCGTCGGCGAGATCGAGAAGCGTGGTGAGTCACTCCACGAGGTAAACCCTATGATGGGTCACCGCGGAGTACGTCTCCATGTAACATATCCTATGATCTCAGAGACTCAGTTCCGCGCTATCTTCACAGCTGCTGGTGAGCTCAAGAAGGAAGGATTCGATCCTAAGCCAGAGATCATGGTTCCTGTAACAATCTCAGACCGTGAGCTCCGTTTCCAGAAGGCTATCTGCGAGAAGATCCGCGCAGAGGTTGAGGCTGAGTTCGGCTTCGAGATCAAGTACATGTTCGGTACAATGATCGAGATCCCACGTGCAGCCCTCACAGCTGACCGCATGGCTCGTACTGCAGAGTTCTTCTCATTCGGTACAAACGACCTCACTCAGATGACATTCGGATTCTCACGCGACGACGTAGGAACCTTCATGGGCGACTACCTCGGCAACAAGATCCTCGATGCTGACCCATTCAAGACTCTCGACCAGAAGTCAGTAGGTAAGCTCGTAGGTTACGCAGTGAAGGAAGGCCGCGAGACTCGCGAGAACCTCAAGTGCGGTATCTGCGGTGAGCACGGTGGTGATCCTGCATCAGTTGAATTCTGCTTCAAGACAGGCCTCAACTATGTATCATGCTCTCCATTCCGCGTTCCTATCGCAAGACTCGCTGCGGCACAGGCAGCAATCAAGGCAGCTAAGTAATCAGCGTCTTAATATATCAATGAGTCCCGTTCTGCAAAGAGCGGGACTTTTATTTTATTTTCTTAACTTTGTCTTTATTGAGATTTGACAACCATAACGATAAACATATGAAAACATTCAGATTCTTTATAGCAGCAACGACACTTGCTGTACTCTGCTGTATGGCTTCATGCGAGAAACAGAAGACCGAGGATGACGAAAAGGATGATGACGATCTAAACTCATGGACAGTCAACGGCATAGAGAATGACTTCTTCAGCACAGCGCTGACAATGGTAGGTGACAATCTGGCCATAGCAGCCTCACCGAAAGAGGGGCTTACGGATGTCACCTCAATAATGGAAAGCGACGAGTTCTTTTATGCCGCAGTCAGTCCAGTGCTGCTGAACAAGGAGTTCAACCCGAAGAACGAAACTTCCGCCTTCACCATCATCAGTTCCCTGAATGAGGCTGTACTTGAAGCCGTAGCACCAGACAAGACCGATGAGATCAGGGACGGCAAATGTCTAATGACTTTTGAAGACAATGTCCTGACACTGAAGGCAAAGCTGATCCTGACAGACGGAACGGAAGTCGGTCTGCATATCACAGCGGAAGCACAAGAAGACGAAGAGGTCGTCATAAATGAAAACATAATCGGCAGAGGCGACGAGATCAAGCCATTGAGAGCAGGATTCTACAAAGAGCTGGAAGGCACGACATACCTTTTCTTCACCCCGGCAAACATATCATATTTCAGCGAACTGGACATTGCGACATGGTATCTTTATCTGGCAATGCCTGCCGACCTGATCAGAACGAAGAGCGGATCTGAAGTTCTGTTCGGAATGGTGGACAATACCAATGCTGACAATAACTTCGAAATCAGCACAGACACAGGCTCGGAAACAGTAGAGACTTTCTACATAGCCACTTCTGGTAACGGAGAGTACACCGCTGACATATCTTTCATAATCGATGGGATCACATATTGCATCCAGTTTGATGGAATATGCATCAGCGCAGACATCGAGAAACCTGTCGAAGTCTTCGAGACATCATTCACGTTCAATGGTGAAACAATGGACATAGAGTCAGCAGCATTGATAAAGGGAGACCAGACATGGACACTTGAACTTTCTGTCAGCAACGGCAAGAAGGCAGAAGTCACGATGCCGGTCAAGTTCTGGGCCTATGAAGCCGTCGGCTTCTCATACGATAAGGACAACATACGTGTATCCTATGACGGAAATGTCTACAACAAAGCCAGCGGAAGCAGCGGAACCATAAACCTGAAGCTCAATGAAGAACTCTCTCAGATCGAGATCAAATTCACCAACTACAACAATCTGGAGTTCTACTACAACGGTTCCTACTCTACAAGATGACGGATCGACTCAAGTCTGCCCAAGGCAAGTTCGCCGAGGGCGGACTTGTCTTTTATATGGTCACGGACCGATGCCACAAACGGATCCGACTCAAAATCCGACATTGAACTCAGGGCGAAATCCTTCCGTGCATCCTCATATATCAGATTGTCCAATGAGATCACGGACTCCTTCCATCTGTTGACAAGACCAGCAAGTTCACCCACGGATGCGGTATTCAGATCTATGCCATAACAGTCCCTGATGGCATCATATGCCCATTTCCATTCGTACGCATAATAGTTCTCATGCATCTCACGAAGACGTGCCTCCACCACACGGATATCCGACACTGTCCCGTTCTCCACATGATCCAGGAGAGCATTGAATGCATTATCCGGAACTATCATCCCACCTACATCGATCCATTCTCCTTCACCATGAGATGCTGTCGGACGCAAAGCCTCATGCAGTTCGTCCAATGTCGAAAATGACGAATTCATGATCCTGGTTATAAGCGAATTACCAAGGAATTTATCTATGGCCATCGAGTATAGACGCAAACCCTTCTGAAGCGATGACCTTCGGATCAGGCCGCTCTGAAACGAATATGTGTCAGACCTGTCTCCGGAGACCGCCTGCAGAGACTGCAGAAGTTCCCTGCCCTTTATCATCTTCCTGATGGTATATGGGCTGAGAAGATTGAAATTTATGCAGTCCAGCCTGTCAGGATCGGTCCTGCCGTCCCTCTGAGGCCACTTCTTGGCATCACGGATGGTGCCGACACTCTTCAGGTTAGCTCCAGGTACAATATAAGACGTACTCTCCTGCTCGATCAGATATGAGAAAGGAAGGTCTCTCGTATCCTGATGGCAGACATGCCTTCCCATGACCAAAGAGAATGCGCCTATCTTTGCAGGCCAGAGGATATAGGAGTCCGATGCCGTCTTCGCTCCCCTCTCCAGCAATCCATGATGTATCGGCCCCAGCTTATACATATGGTTGCTCTGATTGGAACCGGATCCGGCATTCATGAATGAGAACATTCCGGCTATAAGCAAGGTGGATTTATGATGGGTAACGGTAAAAGGGCCTGCGAATATGGCGCATGCCTCGCCGTTCTCGCCCTGGCAGTTGCTGAAGAACAGCGAGTCTGTTGCTGAATAATTATGTCCCAGACGACAGGCCTGACCAATGAAACAACGCGAAAAGGTCACTCCATCCGTAATGCTGCTGCCGCTGCTTATGATGAAGTCATCCCCCACCACACCTATTCCTATATGTACAGGCGCAGACGCATTGCTGTTTATGCTGCCGTTCTTAAGACGCGCTGCCCCTTCTATCCTGCAGCAATCGCCAATGCGGACATTCTTCACATATCCGGAGTCTACAATGATCACATCATCACCGATCGTACCCATGGAAGATGTCACCGACGCCGCATACCGCATAGCCATCTCCCTCATCCCCGAAATAAGTTCAGGCCTGCAGCGATATACGGCCATGGCGTAAGCAACCTGGGCCGACAACCTGTCATATATGACGACTTCGTTGCCTCCTGTCTCGTTTAGCACCGAGACCTGGACACCGTTTCCAAAGGCCGTCGGACCGTCAGTGAGGATTATGTCGACATTCTCAATGAAGGCTCCCCGGCCTATCGTATAGTTCGCTATGTAATTGCTGATATTCTCTATGAGACAGTCATCGCCGACCGTCACATCATGCAGAGTCGCATGATATATTCCGGAATGCTTGCGGATCCCGCCCGCAAGGCAGAATTCCTTTCTGAACACGCCAAGCCTTATCTTTCCTGAAAACCTGACGTTGCTTACATAATCAGTCGAGAAGCCTTCGGAGACTTCGATCTCATTCCAATCAGATGCTGTGCACATCTGTGCCTGCAGCCTCTCGATCTCGGAGGCCTCAAGCCTTCTATAATTCACCATCCTTCACCTTTCTTATCAAGATATCCACTACTTCGGAAACCTCATCATAAGAGTAGCCTCTTCCCAGGCCGAAGCGGAGCATCTTGAGACGGCACTGCGGGTCATCCTTCAAAGTCCTGAACTTGTTCTCCAACAGCTTCTCAAGCCTCGATCCGGCCTTCTCCTGATCGATTTCCTCGAGAGCCTTGTCTATCACGTCGCGTGCCACACCTTTCCCGGCGAGCATATATCTGATCTTCACAGCACCCCATCCCTGGATGGCGGCCTTGTCGCGCGCAAATGCTGATGCATAACGTAGGTCATCCACATACTTCTCACCGATCAGCAGTTCCACTACCTCCTGTGCTGCGGCACGGTCACCCTCCAGAGCATCACAAGCCTTCTTCAAGACGTCCGCAACACAATACTCACGCCTTGAGCACAGGCCCCTGAGCCTGTCCGCCACTTTCTTCTGCTTATCGTCCATAACTTTAGAAATTGTAGCCTGCACTGATGTAGAAGCCAACTTTATTCGTCAGATTTGACCAATGGATGTCAGCCTTGAGAGGGCCGAATATCGTATCAAAGGCATACTCCAGGCCTGCTCCGAAATATCCAAGTCCATTTGTATAATCCCTGAAGGTATCACAATCTCTGGCATAGTTCAGTATTCCTGTAACATAGTGATTCTTTGCAAGTTTGAACCGATAGTCAGTCCTGAAGATCGTAAGTATGTTCTTCATTGCAGAGATGTGATTGACTCCGATGAACGGCATCTGCTGGTCTACGAAACGCGATGGCAATGCACCTCCCATGGCATTGAAATAGGCCACTGGAATATCATGACCGAAGAGAAGACGGAAATCGAACGAAGGAATGAACGCAAACACATTACCCAGCGGAATCACAAACTTTCCATCTGCCCTTAAAGTGTGGAAGTTATCAATGGCATTTGGAAATCCTGCGAATGTCCAGCTGTATGAAAGGCCTGCATCAATTCCTCTTGTAGGGAAATATCCATCATCAAACGTATATGTATCGGCCTCGGCAAAGACTGAAACGAAATCATTGTTCAACTGGCTGAAGTCATAATCTCCGATAAACTGAGAAGACTTGACGTTACGCACCCTGATGATTTCATTTCTGAGTCCGGCCTTCATGTCCATATGCTTCCATGTGATATTAGACATGAAGAATTCCTGTCTGGAAGCGAGATAACTGAAGCTCAAGCGATTGCTGCCGAAATCCAACATATTCAGGTCAGTCCACCTAACGGAAGCCAGAGCATTCAGGGTCGGAACCTTCGGCACATCATATGACCATTTGAACTGAACATATGGATTGGCACTTATCTTAGCCGTAAAATCATAGCAATGGCCATGAAGCTTATGAGCATTCAGTCCCAGATTGATCAGCACGGAAACTATTTCCTCCGTGTCTGCCCTCACACCAAGTCCGAACTGATGTATCGGTCCTTTCTTGCAATTAAGGATCAGATCAAACGGTTCTCCCTTACCGGACAGTTCATATGTCACAAAATCATAGGCCTGAGTGCCATAAATCTGCGCCACGATATGATCAAGGTCCTCACGGCTTATCTTCTGACCATACTTGAGGTCCAGTCTTTCCTTGAGCAGTTCCTTCTCCCGTGGCAGCACACCCTTTATGTCCACATTGGCTATGACCAGAGAATCACCTGCCATGGCACTTGCAGGCTTCTTCTTTTTCGGATAATATTTTCCCGCCGTCTTTTCAGCAACAATACGGAGCAGAGAATCCTGTGCAAGGGCTGCCTCATATCCTCTGATCATTATCGTATCAATGCTTACAGGATTGAAGCTCATCATATTGAACTCCTTCAGGTCAGGCTTGATCTTCACATCAGGAATATTGACATTCTCCTCAAAAGCGTCACGGCCCAGCATATCTATGCCCTGGCCTATTATATCACCTAGGTTATTAACCTCCATATACGTCCTGCGATGCTGAGAAAGATCGACTCCGATAATTATATCGGCTCCCATGCTACGCGCAAGCGCAGTAGGATAATTGTCCCTGAGACCACCATCCACCAGCACCATTCCATCCACCCTTACCGGGGCAAAGATACCAGGTATGGACATTGTCGAGCGCATGGCGTCATTCATTTTGCCGCTATGCCATATCTTGGCCTTACCTGAAACCATATCTGCTGCAATACATGTGAACGGTATCGGGAATTCCTTGAAATCGGTAGAATCCTGATAACCGATTGTCAGGGAACTGATGAGATTACTTACATTCTGACCATAGATAAATCCTGAAGGAAGGCTTCCCAGCAGATTCTTCTTAAGCATTTCCGATCCTTTTTCATTATCGGCGCCGATGTGAAGCACATCATGTCTATGGACGGGATCGAACCGGAATTCATCCGCCATCTTCATCTTGTAATAATCCTTTTCATAAAAGAAAGGGATCGACAACATGTATTTCTCCTTATACTTGGCATCAGTATACGAAATGTACTTTCTTGACAGTTCATCACTGAAAGCCCAATCCCAATCGAGATTCCTGACAAGCGTATCCATCTGGTCTGTGGTATAGCCAAGAGAATACAAGCCTCCTATAAGACCACCCATACTCGTACCCAGCACCATGTCCACAGGTATTCCCAACGACTCCATATATCTGATGACCCCGATATGCGCCGCACCTTTCGCACCGCCTCCGCTGAGCACAAGAGCTACGGTAGGACGATACTTGCGGATTTCCGCCATACGCTGCTGCATCTGCACCACGGCAATTGAATCCGCCACAGGGTCTATGCCACGTGCAGAGACAGGAACCGCTCCCACCAGAAGCGGCAATACCATGATCAATAGATATACAAAGCGTTTCATTTCATCATTTCTTGTTATGTTCACCCGCCAGCATTCCACAGGCAGCGAGAATATCTTCACCACGAGACGCGCGGACAGTAGTCATAAGTCCCAGATTGTTGAGCCTGGTCTTGAAATTCTCTATGATCACATCCGGAGAGGTCTCATATGGGAAATCCGGTATCTTATGGAAGCGGATGAGATTCATCCTGCACTCAAGCCCACGTAGCATACGTACCAGTGCATCTGCGTGAACTTTGGTGTCATTGAATCCTGCAAACATCGTATACTCGAAACTCACACGTCGCTGTCCGCTGAAATCATATTGCTTGATCAGGTCTATGACATCCTGAATCGGCCACGCCCCCTGTACCGGCATCACACTCAGGCGCTCCTCCGGAAGCGGGTTGTGCAGACTGACAGCCAGATGGCATTTGCATTCGTCAAGAAAGCGCTTGAGGTTTGGCAAGACTCCGATAGTTGACAGGGTTATCCTCTTCGGACTCCACGCAAAGCCCCAGTCTGCCGTAAGGATCTCTATCGCGCGCATCACATTGTCATAGTTGTCAAGTGGCTCACCCATTCCCATAAACACAGCATTTGTCAGTCTGTCAGACTCATCCACAGCTATGAACTGCGAAATTATGTCTGCGGCCGACATATGACCATGAAATCCCTGTCTTCCTGTCATGCAAAATCTGCACCCCATCCTGCATCCGGCCTGAGAAGATACGCATAAAGTTGCACGGTCGGCATCAGGTATCATCACAGCTTCGATGGCACTGCTCTCAAGTTCATCTTCATCAAGTCTGAGATTAAGTCCACGCCTATGTGAACAGCTGACAGGAAAGAGATATTTCTTTGTACCGTCAGATGAGATCTGAAGTCCAGCATAGGGAGTCACCCCTACCTCATATTTCTCGGACAGTTTCGCTCTGGCGACCTTCGAGAGATTCGTCATGTCATCTATGGAACGTACCTTCTTCACATATAGCCACTGCGCTATCTGCTTGGCCGTAAATCCAGGCAGGCCTTCTTCTGCCACGAGCCTCTTGAGCTCATCCAAGTTCTTCCCTAAGAGTTTAATCTTCATATCATTCATTACAATCATTACAAAATTAATGATAATTTTCCATAATTATCCGATTGTGCCACACCTTAGCACATAGTGGCTGTTATTTTGTAGTCGAAAAGTTGTAGAAGTTACTTTTTTTTGATTAATTTTGCTTTGTTAACATTTAAACTTTTAAACATTTATGGCTAAAGAAGTAGTACAGGACGGTACCGGCAACAATGCTGCGAAACTCAAGGCATTGCAGGCGACGATTGACAAGATTGAGAAAGATTATGGCAAAGGTACGATCATGAAGTTGGGAGATCAGCCTAAATGGGAGGTTTCGGTAATTCCGAGCGGTTCCATTGCTCTTGATGCAGCACTCGGCATCGGAGGTTATCCTCGCGGACGAGTGATCGAGATCTATGGACCAGAGTCCAGCGGTAAGACAACCCTTGCCATCCATGCGATTGCACAGGCACAGAAGCAGGGCGGCATCGCCGCAATCATCGACGCAGAACACGCGTTCGACAGGACATACGCCAAGAACCTCGGCGTAGACCTGGACACACTGCTCATCTCGCAGCCTGACAACGGCGAGCAGGCACTCGAGATCGCTGACAACCTCATCCGCTCAGGAGCGATTGACATCATCGTCATCGACTCAGTAGCGGCGCTCACACCAAAGGCCGAGATCGAAGGCGAGATGGGTGACTCTAAGATGGGACTTCAGGCAAGGCTCATGAGCCAGGCGCTCAGAAAGCTCACTGCCAACATCAGCAAGACCAACACATGCTGCATCTTCATCAACCAGCTCCGCGACAAGATCGGCGTAATGTTCGGAAATCCGGAAACAACAACAGGTGGTAACGCACTTAAGTTCTATGCTTCAGTGAGAGTGGATGTCCGCAGGACAACACAGATCAAGGACGGAGACGAGGCGCTCGGAAACCGCACCAAGGTGAAGATCGTCAAGAACAAGATGGCGCCGCCATTCAAGAAGGCCGAGTTCGACATCGTTTACGGAGAGGGCATCTCAAGAGTAGGTGAAATCATAGACCTCGGAGTAGAATACGACATCATCAAGAAGAGCGGATCTTGGTTCAGCTACGGTGAAAGCAAGCTTGCACAGGGTCGTGAAGCAGTGAAGCAGCTCCTCACAGACAATGTAGAGCTCTGCGACGAGATCGAGGCAAAGATCAGGGAAGTTCTTCAGAACGCAATCGACTAATGAAAAGGATCCTATCAATCATCACAGCAGGGCTGATTGCCCTGCTGTCATTCAATTCCTGTGAGTTTCACAGTGAATTCGCCAAAACTACCTATGACGCATTCCTCACCTGCAATTATGCTGGCGGGCTTCCGCCTGTTACCGTATTCAGATCCTATGAGACAGATATGGAACTGCAGGAAAGAGACATTGAAGAAATGTTCTATGCAATGACGGAGATGATCAAACCTGGATTCGTCTCCGCAACCCTGACGCTGGACAAGTACGACTGGATGGGTAATTACGAACTTACCCGTGTGTTTGAGTTCTGGTGGGAAACGACCAACCCGGTTACAGGAGACGGATATTACGCATGGGACGAATTCTTTGAATAAGAAAATCACAGGAAACTGTGATTTTCTTATTTTGCAGACGGCTGCCTCAGAACACATCTGCCAAGTTTCAAGGCATTTTCTGCAGATAGGATTCCAGCCTCTTCCATATGCCTGACTGTCCATAAATCAATAGGATTATTCTCCCTATACAGGACTATTGATCTTGCAGTCTCATAATCCCTGATGTATGGATGCCGGCGAAGAGAATCTGCCGGCAGAGTCCACAATGGATATGAATAAGGTTCGGAAACAGTCACCAGATCGCTCAGGGCATCGAATTTTTCCTGATCGAAGCGATATATGTCCATCAGTTGTTCCTTACATGAATATCCTCCCAACGTTTCACGATATTCTATCATCTTTGCAGCAAACCACCCACCGATTCCAGGCAATGAATCAAATGCAGCGGAATCCGCCTGATTGAGATCTATGAGAGGTATGGAAATATATGGTTCAAGGCGTTCATACACAGAGTCTGAAACAACATATGACTTCGCAAAATCTCCCTTTCTCCTGAACTTTCCACCCTTTTTACGATAATTGTCAATTGATTCCGCCTGCTTTACGGTAAATCCCAGACGGCACAGGTCTTCGACCGAGACGGTATTAGGATTGAAATGAAAAGATTCCACATTACGGAATGGCAGTTTTTTACGGACTGACGACGCATGAGAAGAATGGGCAGCATTGTTCCTGACGACCAGCGAAGTATCACAATAGACATAGACGGTATCTGGACTGTCACGGTTGGCCGCGATCCTGACTACGGCCGCTCTATGGATAAACATAGCAGTCTGATATCCTACCATCAGAAATACAAGGGCAATCACACCCATCACAAAGGATTCTGACAATCCTGACTTCTTTGATTCATTTGAATTCTTCATAACAAAAACAGGTATCTGACAAATAATCAGATACCCGTATGATTGAACCTCCTTTACAAAGGTACTTCATCAAAGGAATAAATCAAAAAATCAAGCGTCCTGACCTTCAGATTTTTCTTTTTCTTTAAATTTTTTCTTTTTCTTTAACTCAGGAGCTCCGGATAAGATGATAACGATCTCACCTTTCGGCTCGTGTTCTCTATACCACGCAGCGACTTCAGTCAAGGTTCCGCGCTTATGCTCTTCAAACTTCTTGGATATCTCACGGGCTACCGAACATTCGCGTTCCGGTCCGAATGACTCGGCAAACTGCTCCAGTGTCTTGACAAGGCGATAAGGTGACTCATAAAATATCATTGTACGTGTCTCCTCCGCAAGTTCGGTCAATCTCGTCTGCCTGCCTTTTTTCTGGGGAAGAAATCCTTCAAAGCAGAAACGGTCACATGGATATCCCGATGAGACAAGAGCCGGAACAAACGCAGTCGCCCCAGGAAGTGTCTGGACTTCTATGCCTTCTTGAACACAAGTACGCACGAGAAGGAAACCGGGATCTGAAATCCCCGGAGTTCCTGCATCACTGATCAATGCCACATTCAGACCGGAAAGGATACGCTCCTTTATCATAGATGCAGTCTTATGTTCATTGAACTTATGATGCGACTCAAGACGTCCCTTGATTTCATAATGTTTCAGAAGGACAGAGCTGGTCCTTGTATCCTCGGCCAATATAAGATCCGCCTCCTTCAGAACTCTGATGGCTCTGAAGGTCATATCCTCAAGATTACCTACTGGGGTAGGCACTATATAAAGTATGCCTGCCATCAGTTACTGAATCTTGCGGCGGACCGCCATCATGAAGCGATAAACGATCTGGGAATTCATATCCCAATCAAATGTAGATGTTATGAATTCCACGACCTGGTCCAATGATGTCATCAGATTGATCTTTGCTCTGGTCTGCTGGAAAATCGAAGGGTCACCCTTGAAAAGAACATTGATGAACTGAACCCTGTCGTTCAAGGAAATGGCACTGAGAAGATCCCTTACAGGAGCGCCCGGAATATCAGTACGCCAAGCCTGCTTATCCTCCATGACTTCTGCGACAGTCTTTCTTGTTCTGCCTGATGCCTGAGCAGCTTCGAAAATGGAAGTTGTCTCGACAATCGGTTCAGGCTCAGAAAAGAGTGGAAGATCATCATCGTCATCCTCTTCCTGTACAGGCAACGACTCAGGTTGTGGCTCCGGTTGTGGTTCTGGTTGTGGTTCTGGTTGTGGCTCCGGCTGTGGCTCAACAAGAGCCTCTTCTACAACAGGCTCCTGCTGGAGAGGAATTTCCTGAATCACAACCTCCGGAGTCTTCTCCTCAAGAAGAGAAGTCTCTATTTCAAGATCTATAGGCTCTGCAGCAACATCCTCTGGATCAACAACTTGCTGAAGTTCAGCCATCTTATCATCAAGCTTTTCAAGCTGAACCCTGATCGAAACCATCATTGCCTTGATTTCGGACAAAATTTGTTGTTCTCTATTTTCCATAAGACAAGAATTATCTATATTTGCGTTCTCAATCTACAAAAGTAAGGAAATGTTTTTAGAAAGTGCAAAAAAAGCGGGTTCAATTGAAGTAATATGCGGATCAATGTTTTCCGGAAAGACTGAAGAACTCATCAGAAGAATGAAAAGAGCGCAGTTTGCAAAGCAGAAAGTGGAGATATACAAGCCGTGCATCGACGTAAGGTATTCGGAAGACGAAGTTGTTTCACACGATTCACACAGCATCCCATCCACCCCGATCGATTCTCCAGCAAGTATGCTCCTGCTCTCAAGCGATGTCGAGGTTGTAGGTATTGACGAGGCACAGTTCTTTGACGACACTCTTGTAGATGTAGTGCAGACTTTAGCCAACAGAGGCATCAGGGTCATCATCGCAGGTCTTGACACAGACTTCATGGGCAAGCCTTTCGGTCCGATGCCGGCTTTGATGGCAGTCGCTGAAGACATCCAGAAGGTGCACGCAATCTGCGTAAAGTGCGGAAGCCCTGCAAATCATTCACACAGACTTTCTAAAAGCGACGAGCTCGTCGTCCTCGGAGAGACGGACATATACGAGCCGCTTTGCAGACATTGCTATAACGAAGCCATACAAGCAGAAAAGGAAGCGTAATCGCTTCCTTTTCTGCTTTATATCTAAAATAATGTCGGATGATTGTCATCCAGTTCCTTCAAAACCTTCTCCATTATAGCTTCGCGGAACAGCACGGCCTTTGTCCCTACACGGAATTTCTCGCAATATTGTCTGATTGCAGCCATCTCGCTGTCGTTCAGATATATGACCTGTCTATGGCGACGCACAAGCGCCTCCTTCTGTTTCTTGAGATATTCCGGATCGACCGGCACAGATATCCTTTTCTTCTTAGCCACAGAGAATATATTTAAATGTCAAGCAATAATATTTTTGCAAAGTTAGCATTTTATTGATACAAATTGTTAACTCTGTAAGCATTATGGCCATTCTTAGACTGATATTCGTCAGACTTTAGCAGGAATTAAATGGCAATCGCTTCGTATAGATGGTATTCTGAGGTGGCAATCTGATCATAGATGACGGAGTCGTCAATCAGCATAGAGCAGAATCTCTTGTCTGCATCAGCCTTTGCATTTGCAACGGCAAGGGTCGGGTTCTGGAGGTAATCCTCAATAAAATTACACATAGCAGTCAGTTTTATTGAGTTCTTTCTCAAACACCAGACCAAACTCTACAAATTTTGTAATAATATTACACTATTTTTGTAAAGTTTCATACCGACTTTGTATATAACCCTTTTTATCCGTATACAAGATATAAGGAAGAGAAGCCAGATCAAACCTGTCAAAGAGGTCAGCCGCCAACGACGGACTGGAGACAAGGACATCATCCACATTGACCAGATATACCCGAGCCTTTGGGTCATCCATAACCAACCTATGCGCAGCTTCTATCTCAGCCTTACAGATATTGCATCCTTCTGTATGGAAGATTATGACATTGTGCTTTCCGCCTATCTTACGAAGCGATTTCACCTTGTTCCTGTCTCCCGCACGGCTTAACAGAACTCCCGGAACCTTGATGGCAGGAATCCTGGAACCTGGGGCTGCTCTCGACAGCAGATCCTCCATTATTCCGGCAAACTCCACCACCTTAAGACTGTCATCAGAAGTCTTCCAGACCTTTCCGGAATCATTGATGATATATTTGTCTATATGATATGCAAGCCCCTCCTTGGCCCCCTTTCCCGTTTCACCAGCCAGATAATACAGCAGGTCACCGGCCATCTGCCTGAACATCAGGGTATCTCCGGCAGCCAGAGTCGATTCTGCAATCATATCAGATACAGCCTTTACCCCATCTTCCGAAAGGTCACCCTGAAACATACGGGCATAAAGTTCCATAGCTTCACGCCCGCCATATTCAAGAGAAACATCTTCAAATAATGGAGACAGCAACTGGGATAATGCCCTGGAATCCAGCCCGCGACCTGCAATTCTGCCATCAGGACGAACAAGATACATCTTAGGAGTCTGAAGTACACCGTATTTTCTTTGGAAATCCGAATCCAGCTCAGGATCCCAGAGATGAAGGACCTCAACATTCTCAGATGTGAGGGAAAACCTCTCGGACACATATGCTTCCCAATCCGCTTTCTTGTCTCCCGTATAGAATGCATATAGGTCTATCGGATAATCTTCATCCTCCAGAAGCGATCTCAGAAGAATAGTCTCAACCTTGCACTTTGAACAATCCGTATCATAGAAATACAGCACCGAATATCTCTGAGAAGGTTTTCCATAAAGAGTGACAGGTTCACCGGCCAAAGTAGTCACATCCAATACCGGAGCCTTCAGGCCTATCTGGGAACTTCTGTTGAAGTCAGCATAAACGCGGGCATTCAGAAGATCGATTTCATCAGGCATCTTTACTTCCCCGGTAAAGAACCAGCGGTCAAGAATATGAATGGCAACAGCCTCCGCCCCCATAAGTTTGGATGACATATATCTGTCATACAGATTCAAAGCCACGAACTGTCTTACCAGCGAATCCGTACAGCTTTGTATCAGAAAGTCACACTCCTCCTTCTGAGTTTCCGGCCCCGCCGTCTCTATAGCCGCGACATACTCTGCCAGCTTAGCATCCAGAGCCACCCTCTTGGTGGAATCCAACTGCTGAGCATAAGAAATACACAGAAATCCAAGCAGCATCGCCGCTAATGAAAAAAGCCTCTTCATATCTAAAGTTCTACCCCTTCAGGAACAAAAAGAGATGTGTCACCGCCATGCTTGAGCAGGTCTCTCACAGCAGTAGACGATATGTGGGCATACTCCTGAGCCGTCGGGATTATGATGGTCTCAATCTCCGGAGCCAGCTTTCTGTTGGCATCAGCAATCGACCTCTCGGTTTCGAAGTCGATCATGTTACGCACGCCCCTGACGATATGGTTTATGCCGAGCTGACGGCATATGTCAATGGTCAAGGTGTCATACTGTATGATGCTCACGCCCTTGAGACCCGCAGTCGCCTGCTCTATTATGCTTATGCGCTTCTCGTTCGGGAAGAAGCCACGCTTGTCAATGTTTACACCCACAGCCACCACGACTTCATCGAACATCGTGAGGGCCCTCTTGAGAATATTGAGATGTCCCGCAGTAAAAGGATCGAAAGATCCCGGGAATAATGCTTTCTTGCTCATGATATTATAATTGCCAATCTATCTGTGTTCGGCCATGTGCGGCCAGGTATGCATTCGCTTTAGAGAAGTGGCGGCAGCCGAAGAATGCCCCACGGGCAAGAGGAGACGGATGTGCCGCTTCCAGCACGCAATGACGCGAATGGTCTATTAGCTCACTCTTGGTCCTTGCGAAATTGCCCCATAGCATGAACACCACACCCTCACATTCTGCAGAGATATATTTTATCACTGCATCGGTGAACTCCTGCCATCCTACCTTGCTGTGAGAAGCCGCTTCTCCTGAGCGGACTGTCAGCACGGCATTGAGCAGCAGAACACCCTGGCGGGCCCATTTCTCCAGATTGGGATATCCGCTCATCCTGACCCCGAGATCCGTCTCGATCTCCTTGAAGATGTTCTTTAGCGAAGGAGGCGCAGGCATGTTCTCCGGCACGGAGAATGAAAGGCCATGCGCCTGGCCGGGGCCGTGATACGGATCCTGCCCGAGTATCACCACCTTGACATCCCCTACAGGCGTCAGTTCGAAAGCCTTGAATATCTGACTTCCAGGAGGGAATATACGCCTGCCTTCAGCCTTCTCATTATGAAGAAAACGCACCAGGGATGCGAAGTATGGCTTATCAAACTCGCTCCCAAGTGCGTCTTTCCAGCTTTGTTCTATCTTTACTTCCATATGAAGTCCATCACATCCTGAATGTTCTTGACATAGACAAAGGTAAGACCTTTTATGTAAATTTCCTTTATATCTTCGACATCTTTTCTATTCTCCTCAGAAATGATTATCGTATGGATGCCAGCCCTCTTGGCCGCAAGAATCTTCTCCTTGATTCCTCCGACAGGGAGCACTCTGCCCCTGAGGGTCATCTCGCCGGTCATCGCGATGCCGCTCTTCACCTTCTTGCCTCTGAATGCAGAAACCATCGAGCTTACCATGGTGATGCCGGCAGACGGGCCGTCCTTCGGCACCGCGCCTTCGGGAACATGCACATGAATATCCTTGTCGGCGAACTCCTCGTATGACATTCCCGTCAGCTCCGGATGCGCCTTGATGTACTGATATGCTATGGTAGCGGACTCCTTCATCACGTCACCAAGGTTTCCGGTCATGGTAAGGATACCCTTGCCCTTGCTGACAGAACTCTCGATGAACAGGATCTCTCCCCCGAGAGACGTCCACGCAAGACCGGTAACAACTCCCGGAGCCTCGTTACCTTTCTGTATGTCATGAGAGTTGGTCGGGAGGCCCAGGTATTCCCTGATATGCTCCTTCCTGATCACTGAAGGATATTCCTCACCGAAGGCTATCTTCTTGGCAGTCACGCGTGCCACCTTAGCGATCTGCTTCTCCAGACCGCGGACACCCGACTCGTGAGTATATTCGTCTATGATCTTTGAAACCGCCGACTTCTCAAACTTGAGCTGGGACTTTTCGAGGCCATGTTCCTCAAGCTGCTTCGGCACGAGATGACGTTTGGCGATCTCATACTTCTCCTCCGCCAGATATCCTGTCACATTGATCATCTCCATACGGTCTCTGAGAGCCGGATGTATGGTCTCTATGTTGTTGGCAGTAGTAATGAAAAGTACATTCGACAGATCATAGTCGATGTCCAGGTAGTTGTCATGGAAGGCTGTATTCTGCTCCGGATCAAGTGCCTCGAGAAGTGCTGATGACGGATCCCCCTTCAGGTCCTTGGTAAGCTTGTCGACCTCGTCGAGGACGATGACAGGGTTGGATGTGCCCGCACGGTTGATACCGTTCAGGATACGTCCCGGCAATGCACCCACATATGTCTTTCTATGTCCGCGAATCTCGGATTCATCGTGAACGCCGCCGAGCGCGATACGCACATATTTGCGTCCGAGAGCTCTAGCGATCGACTTTCCAAGGCTGGTCTTACCCACGCCCGGAGGGCCGTAGAGGCAGATGATAGGAGACTTCATATCACCCTTGAGCTTGAGCACAGCAAGATACTCGACAATCCTCTCCTTCACCTTATCAAGACCGTAATGATCCTCATCAAGAACCTTCTGCGCATTCTTGAGGTCAAGGTTATCGACAGACATCTCGCCCCAAGGAAGGTCAAGCATGAACTGTATATAATTATACTGGATGCTGTAGTCAGGTGAAGAAGGGTTATATCTTTCGAGTTTCGCTATCTCCTTGTCGAAGATGGCCTGCACCGCTGCCGGCCACAGTTTTTCTTCAGCACGGGCACGCAACTGAGCAAACTCCTCAACATCATCCATTCCCAGCTCTTCCTGAATGGTCTTGAGCTGATTGTTAAGGAAATATTCCCTCTGCTGCTGGTCAATTTCGGTCTTTACCTTCTGATTGATCTCCTGCTTGATCTTCTGCAGTTCTACCTGAGTGTCGAGAACCGACAGCAACTTCATCGCACGCGCCCTGAGGTCCGCATACTGCAAGAGTTCTACCCTATCCATATAATTATCCACCTCAACGGTAGTTGCGATGAAATTGACAAGGAATTCAAAGCTATCTATGCTTTTCAGGGCTCCGGCCGCCTCGCGAGGCGCGAATGAAGAAGTACGGATTATCGCCAAAGCCTTCTCCTTAAGGGTCTCGGCAATCATACGTATCTTGGCATCATCTTCAGGGACCACATCATCCTGATAGCGGACCCTTCCCAACATATATGGTTCATATTCCACAATGGATTCAACCTCAAAGCGTTTGAATCCCTGGAGGATAGCTGTTATGGTTCCGTCAGGCATCTCAAGAGTCTTGACGATCTTTGCAACCGTTCCGTATGAATAAAGGTCATCCTTGCGCGGATCCTCTACAGAAAGGTCGTTCTGAGGAACCGCCCCGATGAATGTGCCAGACTTTTCCGCATCCTCTATCAGCCTTATCGACTTTTCCCTGCCGATGGTTATCGGATACACAGTCCCCGGAAACAATACGGCATTACGAAGAGCCAGAATCGGCAATGAGTCAGGCAGCTGCGACTGATCGATCTTCAACAAACCGTCTCCCTGCACCACCGGAATGATGCTTACTTCAGCTCCTCCTGCCGACAAAATATCTCCCATCAAGTCTTTCATATATGACAATCTAAATATTAATTCACATGATACACGTGACAACAAACTGCCAATTTGGCAGTCAGATCACGATTTTCCTTACGATCATATATATGGTCAATCTCCATGCCATAGAAAGACATGTCATATATATTCCTTTTTTTAACGATTTTTAGCCAGACAATTTGGTTAATTAAAAAAAAGAGAGTATTTTTGCGAGCTAATCGTTAAATAGTTATTGATTAAAATTTAAATAGTTATGACAAAGGCAGAAATCGTAAACGAGGTTGCAAAGGCAACTGGCATTGAGAAAGCAACAGTGCAGATTGTTGTAGAGTCTTTCATGGAGAGCGTAAAGACATCTCTCGCAAAGGGCAACCCAGTATACCTTCGTGGATTCGGCAGCTTCATCATCAAGCATAGAGCAGAGAAGGCAGCTAGAAATATCACCAAGAACACAACAATGACCATTCCGGCTCACAACATTCCAGCATTCAAGCCAGCTAAGGTTTTTGTTAATGTAGTGAAATAATTTAACAATATAATAATTCATAAAACCTTTTAACTATGCCAAACGGAAAGAAGCATAAAAGGCATAAGATGGCAACACACAAGCGCAAGAAGCGTCTTCGTAAGAACAGACACAAGAAGAGAAAGTAATCTTCTTGCAGTGTCTGCCATTTTAGCAGTCCGCTAAAGAGAGGCTGGCCTGGTGGGTCGGCCTCTTTAGTTTTTAAAGTTCTTATCACTGAAATTCCTGATGGAGTCTGTAAAAGATCTGATTGTTGACGTAAGTTCAACGGAAGTCTCGATAGCACTGATGGAGAACCACAGGCTCATCGAGCTGAACAAAGAGTCCAGCCAGGGTCACAGCTTTTCTGTAGGAGATGTACATCTCGGAAAAGTCAAGAAGATTCTTCCGGCCCTGAACGCTGCTTTTGTCGACATCGGAGACGAGAAGGAGGCATTTGTCCATTATCTGGATCTGGGACTATATTTTGAAGCTTTTGATGAATTTGTCAGAAGGATAAATCCCAACACAGATGCGAAAGGAATCTACAAGCACATACGACCGGGCAAGATCCTTGAGAAGGAAGGACGCATTGAGAATGTGCTGAAGCCGGGACAGATGATCATAGTTCAGATCGTCAAGGAGCCGATCTCGACAAAAGGATCACGACTGACTGCAGAAATTTCATTGGCAGGACGAAACATTGTACTGCTCCCCTTCGCCGAGAAGGTGAGCGTTTCCCAGAAAATCTCTTCGAAAGAAGAGAAGAGAAGACTTGAGACACTTGTCAGGAGTATCCTTCCTAAGAATTACGGTGCAATCATCCGCACCGCAGCAGAGGGCAAGAATGCAGCAGTACTTGATGCTGAGCTGATGTCACTCGTAGAGAAATGGGAGAATTCCTGGAAGAAACTGGCACAATCCAAGGGAGTGCAGCTGCTCTTTACAGAGTACAGCAAGACCACCACGATTCTAAGGGACCTTCTCAACGACTCATTTACAAACATTTATGTAAATAATGAGAACATTTATGAGGAGACCCGCAAGTACATCTCATTGATATCGCCCGAACAGGAGAAGATTGTCAAGCTTTACAAGGACAAGACTCCTATCTTTGACCACTTCGAGGTCACAAGGCAGATCAAGAGTTCATTCGGAAAGGTGGTTCCTATCAAGCAGGGCGCATACCTTGTGATTGAGCATACAGAAGCATTGCATGTGATTGACGTCAACAGCGGCACCCGTTCCAAGAACAAGGAACAGGAACAGAACACTTTTGACATCAACTGCTATGCAGCCGAGGAGATTGCAAGGCAGCTCAGACTCAGAGACATGGGAGGCATCGTAATCGTAGACTTCATCGACATGGAGTCAAATGACCACAAGAATGCACTCTACAAGAAGATGGTCGAGCTGATGGAGACCGACAGGGCAAAGCACAATGTGCTGCCGCTTACAAAGTTCGGTCTTATGCAGATCACAAGGCAGAGGGTACGTCCGGCAACCGAGATCAACACAATGGAAGTGTGTCCGGTATGCCACGGCACCGGAAAGATATCATCAAGTGTCGTGATTGACGAGGCTATCGAAAGAAGACTCGCATACTATGTGAACGAGAAGAAACTTACAAACCTCACATTGAAGGTCAATCCTATTCTCGGCGCATATCTGACACGAGGAATATTCTCCTCTATCGTGGGAAAATGGAAAAAGAAGTACAGATGCAAGATTGAAATCGTAGAAACAACCGATTTCACAGTTCTGCAAAATGAATTCTATGATGAAAAAGGTGGGAAGCTTGATTAAGCTCCCCACCTTTTTTATTCTTCAAGAAACTGAGACATATTCTCTGAATATTTACGCCATTTCTCTATCAGCGACTGCATGTCCGAAGGCAGTTCGGAATCGAAACGGACCATCTTCTTTGTCCTAGGATGCACGAAGCCTAGCGTCTTTGCATGAAGTGCCTGACGAGGAAGCAGCTTGAAGCAGTTCTCTATGAACTGACGATACTTGGCGTATATCGTACCCTTTCTTATCTCTGAGCCGTCATAGCGCTCGTCGTTGAAGAGCGGATGGCCGATCCAGTTGAAGTGAACGCGGATCTGATGCGTACGGCCTGTTTCCAGACGGCACTCAACCACTGTCACATATCCGAAACGCTCAAGCACCCTATAATGAGTGACTGCATGTTTTCCATGATCTCCTTCCGGGAACACCTTGAAACGCATGCGGTCATTAGGATCACGGCCTATATTTCCTATGATAGTACCTTCATCATCCTTCAGATTACCCCACACGATGGCCACATATCTGCGCTCGATGGAATGCACAAAGAACTGTTTTGCCAGATCAAGCTGAGCCTCGTCGTTCTTTGCCACCACAAGGAGACCGGAAGTATCCTTGTCTATACGATGCACAAGCACTCCCATCCTCTCGTCCTGGGCATCCGGTCCCTGCGATATGCCAAGATGATGAGCAAGAGCATTTACAAGCGTGCCGCTGAAATGGCCATGACCCGGATGGACTACCATCCCCGCTTCCTTGTTCAGAACAAGAACATCGTCATCTTCATACACGATATTCAATGGAATCGCCTCAGGAAGTATTTCCAACCCACGCCTCTGGTATGGCATCACGAACGTAACCACATCGCCTGGACGGACAATATAGTTGGCCTTGACTATCTTCTCATTGACACGGATATAGTCTGCCTTTATAGCCAGCTGAATGCGGTGACGCGAGGTATATTCCATATGCGTAGAGAGATATTTGTCCACACGCATAGGAACCTGACCGGCAGCTATGTCGAAACGGTAATGCTCGAACATCTCCTGCTGTTCGTCCTCATACTGTTCCTCGAAATCAACGTAATTCATTCTCTCTTACTCTTCTGTATTCTCATCAACCTTAAGATAAATGGACACATCCGTACCTAGCACAACCGAAAGTTCGGATGCCGGAGGATTCTGCCTGTAAACTACAGCAGCCAAAGAATCTTCATATGTCTTCACACTCTTGTCATAGTTCACACCTTTGACATTGAGATAATAGTCATGAAGCACTCTTGCAGCATCCTGAGCTGTCTTTCCTATCACATTCGGAATCCTGGTCTCGCAGTCATCATCATTCAATCCGACTACGATATCAATGACAGATTCAGCTTCCAGCTGTCTGCCAGGTGCAACAGGGTGGCCTTTATAAAGCTGGCTGAGCACATTGTTCGTCGCAATATCCTCCTTATAGATCAATCTTCCAAGAACGAGTCCCCTCGTACTGAGTTCCGCCGCTGCCTGACGGCTTGAATAACCCACAAGGTTAGGCATCGTCACCTTCTTGGCATTGACGGCATTGACGGTAAGCAGGATCCTGCGACCCTCCTTGACCTTGTCTCCTGGCTGGGGAGAATGACTGCGGACCTTGCCTCGGTTCCGCTGGGAGTATACAGAATCTATGATTTCCACCCTCATGCCGGCAGATTCGGCAGCAAGCTGTGCCTGAGCTGCAGTCATTCCCCTCAGATCCGGCACCGTGAGTTCGTCATTATGTTTTGTCGCTATATTAAGAAATACTATAGCACCTACAAGCAGAACGACCGCAATTATTGCAGCTGCCATCAGATTGCGGATGATCCAATGACTGAAAAATCCCTTCTTATCCGTTTTTTCCTTCTTTGTCATTACGTTTATTTTACAATTACCAGTTCATAAGCACGCTTGCCAAGACCGATCTTCTCACCATACTCTACACCTGCCTCCCAGTTGGTGTCAGGATGCACGATGCGGAACTTGTCTTCTCCCTTATGGTGATGGTGTCCGCATGTACACTCCTCCGAATGCTGGTGGTCCTTGTCAGAGATAGCATTGCCTAGGAGGCTTGGAGCAGCCTTCACGAGGTCTGCGCAAGCGCAGTCGAGCGCTACAGGGTCGAACGATGCTGCAATGCCGAGGTCAGGCACGATCGCCGCATCATTATGGTTCCAGCAGTCGCAGTTAGGAGACACGTTCATGATGAAGCTGATATGGAATGAAGGCTTGCCTTTCACGACTGCCAATGCATACTCGGCGATCTTGCTGTTAAGCACCTCTGAAGTATCGTAATCCTTCACCACCGCAGCCGCCTTCTGACATACTGCCACACACTGTCCGCAACCTACACACTTGTCATAGTCTATTACAGCCTTGCGGTCCACAACCTTTACGGCATCGTGACGGCAATATTTCTCGCATATGCGGCATCCGATGCAGTTGTCCAGATCAATGCATGGCTGGGATGACGAATGCAGCTCAAGCTTGCCACCGACGCTTGCAGAACCCATTCCGAGGTTCTTCAGAGCTCCGCCGAAACCGCTCTGCTCATGACCTTTGAAGTGATTCATCGAAATGACGATGTCGGCATCAGCAATCGCTGCACCGATCTTCGGCGAAGGACAATATGCGCCTCCGCATGGAACTTCCTTATAGTCAGTGCCCTTGAGGCCATCTGCTATTATCACGTCTGCATGGGCTCCGATCCTGTTGAAACCGTTCTCCATTGCGGCGTTGAGATGGTCCACAGCGTTGGAACGTCCGCCAGAATACAAGGTATTGGAGTCAGTAAGGAAAGGTTTTCCTCCGAGTGAACGGATCACATCCACCACGCGCGCTGCATAGTTAGGACGGATATATGCAAGGTTGCCCGGCTCACCGAAGTGAATCTTGATGGCTGTGAACTTGCCGTCAAAGTCGATCTCTCCGATGCCGGCTTTTCTGATCAGTCTTTCGAGCTTTGTAAGCATGTCGTTCCCAGGAACTGTCCTGAGATCGGTAAAAAATACTTTCGAGTTTTCCATATCTATTGTATTGGTATTCCCTGGAAGATGACCATGAAAAGGCCCTTGCCAAGCAATGCTGTTCCTATTATCACTATAATGGCTCCTGTGACTCTGCTTATCCACAGGATCGTATTCATCTTGAAGCTGTCTCTGAAGCGGCTCAGGAACCACGATACAGAGAACCAGTATGTCACCGAACCGGCGCTCACAGAAAGGATGATCGGCATGACGCTCCAGTCATGCGGCGACTTGTTGGCTATGCCGAAGAACGCAAAGAGCGCAAGCATCACGAAAATCGCTCCCGGATTGGACAGAGCCATTGCGACTGCCCTTCCGAAATCCTTCGGAGAGACATCCGTACCGTTATTCTTCATCTTGCGGAACGGGTCTTTCAGTGCCATCGACAGGCCGAGGACTGCAAGGACGAGACCTCCGGCTATCAGTATGATCACACGATGGTCATCCAGGAATCTCTGAGCAAAGGCCAGGGCGAAGATTGCTATGGATGCATACAATGTATCCACCACACTTGCGCCAAGGCCGGACACGAAGCCTGCCTTATGTCCCATGCTCAAGGATTTCTGCACAACAAGAATGAGTATCGGTCCTATCGGGGCCGACGCACAAATTCCTACAAGGAATCCTCTGAGCATATCAAGCAACATAACAAACAAAGGTAGTAAATTTATTTATATCTTTGCATTAACATATATCAGGAGAACAAATGAAAAAGGAAAATATAGTACTCTGGGGGCTCGTAATGCTCTTCGCCGCGATGATGTCTGTTCCATTTCTTGTGCCACACACCGGATTCCTGGCGCTTTTCGGCATCGTGCCGCTGCTCTGCATGGACCGCATCGCGACACTGACCGAGAAGAAACGCGTATGGATATATCACTACAGCGCATTTGTCCTCTGGAATGCAATCACGACCTTCTGGGTATGCAACGCCACTGTAGGAGGCGGCATCTTCGCCGTCCTGGCAAACTCCCTCCAGATGTCTACCATATTCGGGCTTTTCCGCCTCAGCAAGAAAAAGTTCACCGGAACGCTTCCATACATATTCCTGATGGTGACATGGATTGCCTGGGAAAGATTCTATTTTGACGCTGAAATATCATGGCCTTGGCTCGTACTGGGAAATTCGTTTGCACGGACAACATGGGCGATCCAATGGTATGAATTCACAGGAAGCCTCGGCGGCTCTCTCTGGATATGGCTCACCAATCTCGGCATCTTCGGACTTCTCGTAAGCCTGTCAGACGGCAGCTGGAGCACATGGAACATGAAGGCCAAATCAGCCGCAGTCATCGGCATGACAGCACTCCTGATCGCTCCGCCGGCAATCTCAGGAGCTATCGGAAAAGAATATAAAGATTCGATGCAGGCAGAGGAGATGCTTGACGTGCTCATAGTCCAGCCGAACATAGATCCATACAACAAGTTCCAGGCTCTGACGCAGGCTCAGCAGAATGCCATCCTTGAGGGCATGATCACCAAGGAGCTGGAATACAGGAAGAACGATTCCACTGCCGCTCCCCTGCTCGTCCTCACTCCTGAGACTTTCACCAGCGACATAATTGTCGGCCAGTATGAGCGAAGCAGGACCTGGAGGCGCTTCACGTCACTGCTGGAAAGCTATCCGAATGTGAACATGCTTTTCGGAGCATCGGCATATGACTACATAAATTCACAGGAAGCGCCCTCTTACACAGCACGCGACCTTGGACAGGGGCTTTGGGTCGAATCCCACAACTCTGCGTTGATGATTGACGGAAGCAGACGTACTGAAATATTCCACAAGAGCAAGCTTGTCGTGGCTGTCGAGCACACTCCATACCCGAGATTCTTCTGTCCTATAGACAACATGCTTGGCGGAGTAATGGGCAGATGCGTCGGACAGGACGAGATAACACTTCTCAATGTCGAGGATATCGAAGGGCATAAGACCCCGATAGGATGCGCCGTATGCTATGAATCCGTATACGGAGAATACTATACAGACTACATCCGCAAAGGCGCCAGAGCCATGACAATCATCACCAATGATGCGTGGTGGGGAGACACTCCTGGCTACAGGCAGCACCTGAGCTACGCGTCGCTGCGCGCCATAGAGACACGCCGCGCGATCGCCCGCTGCGCAAATACCGGCATCAGCGCCATCATAAGTCCATCCGGAGAAATAATGCAGCCCACTCCTTGGTGGGAGCAGGCTGTCATAAAGGGTCAGATTCCTCTGCGTGATGACATCACATTCTTCGTGAGCCACGGTGACATCACCGGACGCGTCTGCAGCTTCATCCACTGGCTTCTGCTGCTCGCGCTGATCGTGCGCTTCATCACGCGCAGATAATCATGTTATCTTCTGTGTGGAGGGCCCATAGGACCGCGTCCTCCAGGACCGCCGCCCATCGCTCCTCCGAAGTTTCCGAAACGATATGTGATCGAAAGGATTATATATCGTCCGAGAGTGTTGTTTCTTGTCTCGATATGGTAGTTGGCCGAGTCTGAAACCGAGAGGTTCTTTGACTGTCCGAGGATATCATATGCCTTAAGGGCAAGTGTAACCTTGTTCTTGAAGAGCAGCTTTGTGATTTCGGCATTGAGTATGATCTCATCCTCCTGAGGAGTCGTATAGCCTCTGTACCAGTTGTAATCCACGTCAGCGATGAGGTTGAGTCCTCCAGGGATTGTCCAGTTCATCGAACCGTCGACCTGGTTGTTCCATGTCGCCTTAAGCTGGCTGTTCTCCATCGTATACCACGACTTGTTCATCCTTGTGCGGCCACCGGCCGTAAGTTCCACAAAGTCATTCCTGTATGTGAGGCGGAGTCTCTGGGTGAAGCTCATTGTCTGGGTCCTGTTGGTTATGAAGTCCTTGCTCTCGGAAAGGTCTGCATAGTCCCTGTTGAATCCGACGTAGTCAAATGTAGCATTCTCGGCATCATAGTACATGTCTGACTGGAGGGCTCCCGTGCCGATGAACGATGTCGACTGGTTATAGCGGGCGAAGGTCATCGAGAAGATCGAGAGGCCGGTCTTTCCGAATGGCGAATTCACCATTACACGCATGTCGACGGAACCTGTTCCCGGACCGTTTACCGGGATCGAATACTGCACTCCTGAAGGGTCATACCACTGCGCACTTGTGATCGCATCCTCTACAAGGCTTGCTCCGAAACGCGCGTGAACAGATGTGAATGTCTTCTTGTTCGTATATCCGAACATACCGCGTACATTATGATTGAAGTATGGATCCAGGTTCGGATTACCGAGCGATATGTTTAGCGGATTGGAGTTGTCAGGCACCGGAAGAAGCTGTGAAGTCGAAGGCTGCGCCGAACGTCCGAAATAGAAGAAACGGATGTTGGTGTTGTCGTTGAACTCATAGTTGAGCATAGCCTGCGGCGACCAGTTGTGAGTCACATTGTGGTATGGATCATGTCCGGAAGTGACGTTATCGGTAATAGTCGGATTGTACGAAGCTCCCAACTGTGCGCGGAACTTCTCCTTCTGATAGCTGATGTTGGCACCGGCCCTATGATTCTGGGACATGTTGTTGATCCTGTTCGAATAGTTCTCATCGAGGGTTTCACCTGTAGGATCAAACACCAGAAGTCCTCCTTCGAGAAGGTCAGAACCGCTGTTGAATGTATTCTTGTATGAAGTATTCTTATTCCAGCTGTACTGATAGTTGGCCTCGAGATAGAAATCATGACCGAGCGGCTCGGTATAGACGAGTCTTCCGCTCAGAGAAGAACTCTTGGAGTTCTGGTCATAACGCTGGTTTACGATCTCATCAGACCATGTCGATGTTTCAGCATCTCTGATCTGTGTAAGAGACTGATTGAGTCCGGTCATCTCATTGTTGCTGAAGCTGTAGCGTATGTTTGCCGATATTGTCCTTCCAGGCTTCCCAAGCCTCTGTCTGAAGAGGAAGAAACCGCTGGTCTGCCAGTTGTCATTGTCACCGCCCTTGCTGGTGTAACCCTTGTTGGTCTCCTGAGCTACACCTGCTGTCTCGGTAGCGGTATTGAAGTCCGAGAACTCGTTGAAGTTTCCACGGCCGAAGTTGAACTGAGGCTCGAAGAGAATCGATGTGTTCTCTGAGAACTTATGCTCAAGACGGATACCGAACCTGTGGCCCTGAGTCATGGTTCTGCTCGTTCCTATCTCATCATTGAGAAGACGTGTACCGTCATTGAGGTATGTGATCTTGGAGCTTTCCTCCATCACATCGTTGATGGATCCGTTATAGAGGTAGTTTCCGGCAAGGTCCATCTTTTCGTCAAGCAAGGTGAACGCTCCGTTCATACCGCCCATCCAGGATGTCGTGATGCCGTTTCCACGGCCCCAGCCTCCCATTCCACGGCCCATTCCTCCGCCTCCACGCATGCCCTGCATCATACTGCCGGCCATATCGTTGAAACCTCGGTTGTTTGTATTGTTGCCGTTCAGGATGATACTGATCTGGCTCTTGTCAGTAAAGCGGCCGACCATGGCAGCACCCTGATATCTCCAGTCGTTCATGTCTGATCCGCCGCCAGGCACGTCGTGTCCGCCGCCGCCCATGACATTTCCGAACCACCCCTTCATCATTCCTGGTCTGAGAGAAAGGTCGATGACAGTCTCTTCCTCACCGTCATCAATGCCGGTGAACATGGCCTGGTCTGACTTCTTCTCAACAACCTTCACCTTCTCGATCAGCTTTGCAGGAATGTTCTTCGATGCAAGCTGCGGGTCGTCAAGGAAGAATGTCTTTCCGTCGATAGTGATCTTCTTGATGGTTTCTCCATTTGCTGTGATCGATCCATCAGCTTCAACCTCAACTCCTGGAAGCTTCTTGAGGAGTTCCTCAAGCATGTCATTGTCTGAAGTCTTGAATGAAGATGCCGTATATTCGATCGTATCCTTCTTTACGATGATCGGGTTTCCGACAGCAGACACGCTTGCAGCGTCGAGAACCTCAACGTCCTCATCCATCTTTATGTCACCCAGGTCAACATCCTTCTCGACCTTGATCTCCTGAGAGTGAGGCTTGTAGCCCATGATCTCGGCCTTGAGCACATACGTATTCTTCCTGACCTTGGTCAATGAAGCCTTGCCTTCAGAGTCGGAAAGCACATACTTGGCTGCGGTCGCAGCTCCTTTTTCTGTCAATGATATCGTTGCAAACGGCACAGGCTCCGATGTCTTGGAATCGACAAGCCTGAGTTTTACGGTCACCTGTGCGAATGATGACGCGCTTACTAAAAGCGCGATGATGAGAGAGATTATCTTTGATGAATGTTTCATAGTCAAATTTAGACACTGTCTTAAACCAAAGGTTTAATTAAGATGTTATTTTTTTATCCTGTCCGGATTGTCTGCCAGAAATTTCTTCCAGTCTGTCTTTCCTCCGACGGCCGCAAGCGGATTTGTCATCTGATAATGATGACAAAGAGCAATGGCCAGAGCATCGGTTGCATCGAGATATTTCGGATCAAGCTCGACCTTCAAGGTCTTCTGGATCATCATTGCTACCTGCTCCTTGGATGCGGCTCCATTGCCACAGATGGCAATCTTTGCCTTTCTCGGAGCATACTCCGACACCGGTATGCCGCGCATTATCGCTGCCGTGATGGCAGCTCCCTGCGCTCTTCCGAGCTTCAATACGACCTGGGCGTTCTTTCCATAGAAAGGAGACTCGACCGCCAGATGATCAGGCTTATGTTCATCAAGAAGTTCAGACACACCTGAAAAGATGTTCGCAAGCTTCTCGAACGGGTCCTTGATCTTCCTCAGGTCAAAGACTCCCATATCGACATAGTGTGGACCCTTTGAGTCCACACTTATGATCCCGTATCCCAGAATATTGGTACCGGGGTCTATGCCGATTATAGTCATCAGTCAATGAAGTCAAATCCGGTATAAGGACGGAGCGCTTCAGGAATCTCGATCCTGTCACCCTTCTGACAGTTCTCAAGGAGAGCCGCAACGACTCTCGGAAGTGCGAGCGAGCTTCCGTTGAGAGTGTGAGCAAGCTGAGTCTTGCCCTCTGCATCCTTATATCTGAGCTTCAGACGGTTAGCCTGATAAGACTCGAAGTTCGAAACTGACGAGATCTCGAGCCATCTCTCCTGAGCTGCAGAGTACACCTCGAAGTCATATGTAATGGCAGAAGTGAAGCTCATGTCGCCACCGCAGAGACGAAGAATCCTGTATGGAAGACCGAGAGCCTTCACGATGCTCTCAACGTGTGCCACCATATCATCGAGAGCCGCATATGAATCCTCAGGCTTCTCGATGCGTACGATCTCTACCTTGTCGAACTGATGGAGACGGTTAAGTCCGCGCACATCCTTTCCATATGATCCTGCCTCACGACGGAAGCATGGAGTATATGCTGTCATCTTCACAGGGAAGTCGTTGTTTCCGAGGATGACGTCTCTGTAGATATTGGTCACAGGAACCTCTGCTGTAGGAACAAGGTAGAAGTTGTCTGCAGTAGCATGATACATCTGTCCCTCCTTGTCAGGAAGCTGGCCTGTGCCGAAGCCTGACGCCTCGTTCACCATGATCGGCGGTTCAACCTCAAGGTATCCTGCCTTTGTATTGTAATCAAGGAAGAAGTTGATGAGGGCGCGCTGAAGCCTGGCACCCTTGCCCTTATATACAGGGAAACCTGCTCCTGTGAGCTTCACGCCGAGGTCGAAGTCGATGATGTCGAACTTCTTGGCGAGCTCCCAGTGCGGAAGCTTGTCCTCACCAAGCTCAGGAATCTCGTTGCCGGTCTTTACGACAACATTGTCCTCGGCTCCCTTTCCTTCAGGAACCATGTCGCAAGGAATATTTGGAAGGAGAACCACGAGAGAGTCGAGCTCCGCGTTATTCTCCTGAGATGTCTTCTCGATTTCAGCAGAACGGGTCTTGAGCGCAGCGACCTCAGCCTTGACGCCTTCAGCCTCTTCTCTTCTGCCTTCCTTCATGAGACCGCCGATCTGGGCAGCCTTCTTTTTCTGCTCTGCAAGGCATGAGTCAAGCTCTGCCTGAAGAGCCCTTCTGTTCTGGTCAAGGGCAATGATCTTCTCTACGATCTCCCTTGCGTCAAAATTCTTAACTGCAAGCTTCGAGATCACGAATTCGGGATTTTCACGAAGCAGTTTGAGTGTCAGCATATTGTCTTGTTTTAATTAAAAAAGAGGACTGAAACCCGCTCGGGTATACAGTCCTCTATCTTTGTCATAAATCCCCGAGTCTTAGTTCTCAAAAGGGAGTACCGAGACGTAAGATTTGTTATCAGCCTTCTTGCGGAAGCTAACCTTACCGTCAACGAGTGCGTAAAGAGTGTGATCCTTACCCATTCCTACGTTCAGACCTGGGTTGTGAACTGTTCCTCTCTGACGAACGAGGATGTTGCCAGCCTTCACTACCTGATCACCGAATTTCTTGATACCGAGTCGTTTGCTATGTGACTCACGACCGTTCTTAGAACTACCGACGCCTTTTTTATGTGCCATAATCTGTTCCTCCTCAATTAATTAAGCGATCGCATTGATCTGAAGTTTAGTAAGATACTGACGGTGACCGTTACACTTCTGGTAACCCTTACGACGTTTCTTCTTGAAAACAAGAACCTTCTTGCCCTTGCAAGTGTCGTCAAGTACAGTTGCTGTAACCTTAGCACCATCAACATAAGGTGCACCGACCTTTACTGCGCCGTCTGCGTCGATAAGGAGTACCTTGTCGAACTCGACTGCAGCACCCTTCTCAGCCGCGAGGCGGTTGACGAAGATTTCCATACCAGCCTCTACCTTGAACTGCTGGCCTGCAATGTCTACGATTGCGTACATAGAAAAACTTAAATATTAAAAGTTTTAGACAGCAAGCGGCTGCTTCTGTGCAGCTCTTTATCTTGGCTTGACAATCTGTAAATAATCTTCTGTTATGTAATTGAATTACTGCTCGTCCTGGAGCTGAAGCTGCTGAACGTAGATAGCCTTCTGCATCTGCATTCTCTTCTTCACTGACGGCTTAACGAAGTTCTTCCTTGCGCGAAGCTCACGGATTGCACCTGTCTTCTCAAACTTTCTCTTGAACTTCTTCAGAGCCTTCTCGATGCTCTCGCCATCCTTTACTGGAACTATAATCATATCTAAATCACCTCCTTTTCATTATAGGGCTGCAAAGATAGGCATAATTTTTAAATTTCCAAACCTAACCCTTTGAATTTATGAGATTTTTGAACGTTTCCATACCCTTCGTTGCAACGTCCTTGATATGCATCACCCTGCTGTCCCTGACAGGTACGTCCTTTGGGTCTATAATATAAATAGGTGTGTCCATAGAAGCATATCTGTACAGCCCTGCAGCCGGGTAAACCTGAAGAGATGTACCGACAATCAGAAGCACATCTGCAGCCTCTACCGCATCGATGGCAGCTTCAATCTTAGGCACCGCCTCTCCGAACCACACGATATGAGGTCTCAGCTGAGCCCCATTAGGAGCCAGATCCCCTATCTGCACCGGTTCATTCCCGATATCAAAGACTGTCTCTTCAGAATATCCGTCCCGGTCATTGCAGCAGTTCTCCGGACGCACTTTCGTGAGTTCGCCATGCAGATGTATTATCCTCGTACTGCCTGCCCTTTCATGCAGATTGTCCACATTCTGAGTCACCACCGTCACATCCCATTCATCCTCCAATGACGCAATGGCGAGATGAGCGGCATTCGGGCGTACCGAAGCCAGCTGGGCTCTCCGGGCATTATAGAAGTCCAGAACTAGGGCTGGATCCCTATACCATCCTTCGATGGAAGCTACATCCTCCACCTTATGCTGTTCCCAAAGTCCATCACTGTCCCTGAAGGTTGACACACCGCTCTCGGCACTTACTCCAGCGCCTGTCAGAACCACGAGCTTCTTCTTCATAATCTATTGTCTTTCAAAATAATACTTACTTACCCAATATTCAAAAAGCGGATCAAGAATGACAGGTTCATCCTTCTCATTGAATGTGATTATCTCTTTCTTTCTCAAGGCATCCTTGACCCTGCGGACATTGGCAGACGAATTCAGGGAGTATTTTTCAATCACATCCGAAGCGCTGAACTTTACGACACCGTCGAGAATGGCCCTCACAAGACTCAGCTGATGATCGGTCAGGTCATTGACCATATTCATGAATCTAGGCTGATGAAGCGCCAGCATGGAATTAAGGGCCTCAACCATGATACCTTCATTAATGAATCCCTTCGACATTGAGTCACAGACAGCGGCAAGGTGGTTAAGATACCATATGTGGCATTTAAAAAGCTCACACGCACCCATGGCCAGGTCACGTTCGAAGGACTTGCCTTGCGCATATAGGAAACCACGGACAATGTGTTCGATTATATCACGTTCCTCAATAGGCTCAAGCGGAAGATGCACGACCTGACGATAGAAGAATTTGCGTTCCGCAAAAATGTATTTCATCGCATTCACCTGCGAACCCATCATTATGAATGCCGCTGCCGGTTTCTCCACCCTTTCCTTGAACATCTCCTCCATAGCCTTCAGCACATCCTCGTACTCGTCAGCACACATAATGGTCTGGAACTCACGCAGAATCACATAGAATGGCACGCCCCTGTCCGCAGCCAGGCGATGAGGCAGGCGTATCATCTGAGCAATATCCTGTGCATCAGGTGCCCAGTTCATAGACACGATCTCACCATCCTGATAGAACCGCTCCCTGTCAAAGATGAAATGTGTTCCCGCAAGATGCCTGTCGATTGCATCCTTATACTGATCCGGAGTAGACAGTGCTGATTTCATCACGGTTGTGCCGAACTTCACCAGAAAGTCCTCCAAAGTCCTCACGTTGAACATCTCCACACATGAAACGATGAACGGCTTGCCCGCAGACCTCATATTCATGAGGGTCTGCTGGACCAGAGACATCTTACCGGTCTTGGGCGGTTCATACAATACCACATGTTCACCGGCATCAAGCAGGTTACCCATGATGCCACACTCTTTCTTACGACCGACGAAATGCTTACCGGTCACATATTTATCATATACAAAAGGTGTTTCCATCTGATAAGATTTATATCAAAATACAAAATTAGCGCTCACAGACAAACGATGCAACAAAAATGTTATATACTTATGAACAACACATTGTTGGTATTTCTACAGATATTTTTGTTATATTT